>JBCCXG010000091.1:0-12988 GCA_039191945.1 Bacteroidota bacterium | reverse complement strand
CTTGGGGCTAGCCTACTACTTGCGGGGTAACTTTGACAAAGCCATCTCGGCCTACAAAAAGTCCCTCACCGAGAGCGACAATGATGACCTTAGGGTAGCCACTTTGGCCTGGCTCTACCGTACCTACATCCGAATCGGCAATCAGGCGGAGGCTGATGCGCTGCTCGAGGATGTTTCGCCCAATATGCGCCTCGTAGAAAATCGGGACTACCTCAATATTCTCCTCCTTTTCAAAAAGGAATTGTCTCCTGAACGGCTCTATGAGCTGGCTTCTCGACGTGACAATAGTCTGGATCCGACGGTAGGTTACGGACTGGCCAACTACTACGCATTGCAAGGGGAGATTCAAACTGCCTCAGAAACTTTCGACAAAGTACTGGCTGGGAATAGTTGGGACTCCTTTGGCTATATCGCCTCAGAAGTGGAGCGCGTCCATCTTCCAGAGGCGCCTTTATAGCGCCTTTATATCTTCTCGGATTTGGATGAGTCTGGATGGATAGTCGGTGATGATGCCATCTACCCCCATGTTGAGCATTTTGATCATATCATCTCGCTCATTTACCGGGTAGGTATACACCTTGAATCCTCGTGAGTGCATTCGGAAAATGCGCCTGGGCGATAGCGTCTCATAGTGCGGATTCAGTGCGGCCAGCTTACCCTCCTGTTCACCCCTACCCAGATGCACTCGGGTCTCTATGTAAAAAGCCAGCAAGGGCGCTGAGTCCTCTCCTACCAGCAGCTTCTTGGTCTGCACGCGCGGGTCATACGCCTTGGCCTCTTCCAGATACAGGTTTTCGTAGGATTGCAATATACACCACTCAAAGCCATCTTTCTCTTCCCTGATCACATCTACCAACTTCATGGCAAAGTCGTGAAACAAAGGGTGGTCCATGTGTTTGACCTCGATCAACACTTTGCACTGCCCATTGATCAAGTCAAGGGCTTCTTTCAGGGTCGGGACTTTCGCATTTGCATAAGTGGTGTCCCCAAACCAGGAGCCCGCATCCAAGGCTTTGATTTCTGCCAGCGTGTAATCGTGGACGTCGCCTGTTCCATTGGTGGTCCTATCCAACATTTGATCGTGAAAAACAATGATCGCACTGTCCTTGGTATGGCGGACGTCTAGCTCGATCATGTCTACTCCGAGGTCAATCGCTTTTTGAAATGCCTCTAGCGTGTTCTCCGGTGCGACCCCGCTTGCCCCCTTGTGGGCTATGACCTCAAACTCCTTGTTCTTCAATCTTTCGAGGCTTGTGCTGGCCACAATATTTTGGTAGATCCACGGCTCAAAAAGAGCCAGCGCCGTGAAAAGCACCATGATCGGGGTAGAGTAAATAAGAAACTTCTTGGTCATGCTCCCTTCCTAAAAGACATGCAAATCTACTTAAAAACTCATGCAAGTGCCTTCCCGCCCTTACTTTAGTCTAATATGTAACTCATCCAGCTGTGCGTTATCGACGGCGGAAGGCGAGTCGATCATCAAATCGCGGCCACTGTTGTTTTTTGGAAAGGCGATGAAGTCGCGAATACTGTCCTGACCTCCAAACAAGGCACACATGCGATCAAAACCAAAAGCAATCCCTCCATGAGGCGGTGCGCCATACTGGAATGCCCCTAGCAAGAACCCAAATTGCTCCTGAGCCTCTTCTTCCGAAAAGCCGAGCGCCTTAAACATGCGGCTCTGGAGGTCACGATCGTGAATTCGGATCGATCCACCCCCGACTTCGACGCCATTGATCACCATGTCATACGCGTTGGCATTGACATTGCCTGGATCTGACTCCAGCTTATCGAGATCCTCAGGGACCGGTGAGGTAAACGGATGATGCATGGCGTGGTATCTTTTGCTCTCGTCGTCCCACTCAAGCAGCGGAAAGTTGACTACCCAGGCAGGCGCCACGACATCCACTGGTCGTAGTCCCAACCGGCTGCCCATCTCCAACCGCAATTCGCTAAGCTGCTTCCGTGTTGCGTCTTTCTCTCCCGCTAGAACCAAGATCAGATCTCCCGCTGCAGCTCCTGCCTTCTCAGCCCAGGCTGCCAACTGGTCCTGACTGTAAAACTTGTCAACGGAGGATTTATAGGAGCCATCCTCATTGCATTTGACATAGACCAGACCCTTCGCCCCAATCTGCGGCCGCTTCACGAAATCCGTCAGCGCGTCGATTTCTTTACGACTGTACGAGGCACAACCCGGAGCATTGATACCGACCACCAACTCTGCTTGGTCAAACACCTGGAACCCTTTGTGTTGTGCCAGCTCATTCAGCTCACAAAACACCATACCAAAACGCAGGTCGGGCTTATCGGAGCCGTACTTTTCCATAGCTTCTTGATACGAGATCAACGGAAACTCAGGGAGATCTATGCCTTGAATTTCTTTGTACAAAAATCGCATCAAGCCCTCAAAGGTCGACAAGACATCCTCACGCGTCACAAAGGACATCTCACAATCAATTTGCGTGAACTCCGGCTGCCGGTCCGCCCTAAGGTCTTCATCCCGAAAGCACTTCACAATTTGGAAATACCGATCGAATCCGGAGATCATAAGCAACTGCTTGAACGTCTGCGGCGACTGAGGCAAGGCATAAAACTGTCCGGCATTCATCCTGGACGGAACCACAAAGTCCCTGGCCCCTTCTGGTGTGGACTTGATGAGGTAGGGAGTCTCCACTTCCGTAAATGCCTGTCCGTCAAGGTACTCCCTGGTCTTTTGCATCATCTTGTGTCGCAGCTCCAGATTTTTGCGGACCGGTGCACGGCGGAGGTCGAGATAGCGGTATTTCATCCGAAGATCTTCTCCACCGTCCGTATCATCCTCGATGAGGAAGGGAGGCACCTGAGAGGCATTGAGCACAATGAGCTCCGTCACCTCGATCTCAATGTCTCCAGTCGGCATTTTATCATTTTTGGCATGCCGCTCGATGACTTTGCCTCTCGCCTCAAGGACGTACTCTCGGCCGACAGTCCTCGCTGTTTCAACGATATCCTTCGCCGTTTTGCTCTCATCAAACATCAGTTGGGTGAGCCCATATTTGTCTCTGAGATCTATCCATATCAACCCACCTTTGTCCCTCATGCGCTGTACCCAGCCGCATAGTGTCACTTCCTGACCGACATGATCTATCCGAAGTTCTCCGCAAGTGTGTGTTCTTAGCATAATGTTTAGCGATTGCTGACGTTTCTGTTTTTGCAGCCGCAAATTTAGCGATTGTTGGCGCTTGTCATTGGCAATTCAAAAGAAGTTCAAAGAGTCTTTAGGCTCTACCGAAAACAGGAGACCGTACTTAAAAATGATGATATCCTTTGGCGTCTTGTTAACTTGCCCTGACAATCCTAAAAAGCAGGTATAATCCATCTATGTTATGCAAAAACTGGTGATGATTGTGATGCTCAGTTGTTGGTCGATGACACTGTCGGCCCAGCGCTTGGAGCGAGTGAAGATATCAGAAGAGATCTCGATGAAGGTCCCTGCGAGCTTCATCAACATGTCCGAGTCAGAGCGAAATCAAAAATACATCTCTTCGCGGGTGCCCATCGCCATGTTTACCAACGAAGACCGAACGGTGGACATCGGCATCAACGAAAACAGCACCCGATGGGGACCTGGCGACCTCGAGATCCTCAAAGACTTCTACAAGGCCAATATTATGGGTCTGCACAACGAAGTCACTTTTGTAAAGGAAACGATCGAGGAAGTCGCCGACCGGCAGTTCATCGTCTTTGAGTTTACATCGAAAGTCTACAAAGAAGATAGCTTCAACAAAAATGCTGTCTCCAAGTACTCCTATATTCAATACACCCTCTTCAACGAAAAGGTCCTACTCTTCAACTTCACAGCACCTCTCAGGTACCGACAGCAGTGGGAACCAATCGCCCGAGATGTAATGGCCAGTGTTCGTATTCGCCCTTAGGGGCATGGTGCAAAAAGGATCCGTATGGAATTGAGCGTTTTCAGTGACGAGTACTGGATGAAGCAAGCTTTGCTGCAGGCGGAGCAAGGCTTTGCCGAAGGTGAGATACCGGTCGGGGCGGTGGTCGTAGCAAAGCATCGTGTCATTGCCAAAGCCTACAATCAGGTCGAACGACTACAGGACGTCACCGCCCACGCAGAAATGATTGCGCTCACGTCGGCCCAAAATCATCTGGGCTCCAAGTATCTCAATGAGTGTGCCCTGTACGTCACGCTCGAACCCTGCGTCATGTGTGCCGGGGCACTGTATTGGTCACAAATCGGCAAACTCGTCATAGGCGCGCGCGATCCCAAGCGCGGGTTTGACCGGCTGGAGGAGCCCTTGATCCATCCAAAAACCACCCTGCAGTGGGACGTACTACGGGAACCGTGCGAAGTATTGGTAAAGGATTTTTTCCGTCAGATGCGGGGGAACAATAAATAATGGGAGGTGTTTTATATTCACACGAACATTAAACAAAATCTAAAAAGAACTACTCAATCATGGCATTCGAATTACCATCCCTTCCCTACGATACCACTGCACTTGAGCCCCATATAGACGCAAAAACCATGGAAATCCACCATGGCAAGCACCACGCCGGCTACGTTGCCAAGCTCAACGCGGCTATTGAAGGCACAGATATGGCCGGCAAGTCGCTAGAGGACCTCGTGAAGAATCACTCCGACAATGGCGCCGTTCGCAACAATGGTGGTGGTCACTGGAACCATTCCCTGTTCTGGACAATCATGACACCCAATGCCAGTGACAGCCCCTCTGGATCGATTGGCGACGCCATCAATTCGGAGTTTGGCTCATTCGCAGGCTTCAAAGATCAATTCAGCAATGCCGCAGCTACTCGTTTTGGCTCGGGTTGGGCTTGGCTGTGCGTCAATGGTGGCAAGCTCGAAGTATGCTCCACGGCTAATCAGGACAATCCCTTGATGCCTGGCGTAGGTTGTGAAGGCATCCCCATCCTTGGATTGGATGTTTGGGAGCATGCTTACTATCTCAACTATCAGAACAGACGCCCCGACTACATCTCTGCCTTCTTCAGTGTCATCAACTGGGAAGAGGTCGACAAGCTCTATCACGCAGCGAAGTAAGTCTTCCACATTTCATAAATTAAAGGAGCCGCCTCAAAAGCAAAACATACGTCATCCAGAGCCTGCCTGCCGGCAGGCAGGCGTAGCGTGGGATCTTTAGGCATTGATCACCAAACCTTTGCATAAATGAGATTCTTCCGACAACGTGTCCCGCTTCGGTCTGAATGACGAAGCTTTTGAGGCGGCTCCTTTTTTGTGCCAGCTCGGGTGGTGCTTCTAGCCGAGGGTCTGCCGGCTATCCGTTCCGATCTCGGCCCCTCTACCCAGCGCTTGCGGTTCTGACGCTAGATACAAGATCAATTCCCCACCGCACCAACACCGGATCTCCCCTACTATCCGGGGCATTAGTGCCCATGACTCCCTCCGTCAGCATATAGTAAACGACTTCCAAGCTGGATTTCCGTTAAGCTCAGCCTGAGCGTATCTGAGGACTTTTCCACCGGCAAAACTACCTGCGATAAATCTCTAGCCTCCGATTGAAGGCCACCCACGCAAAGTAGAAGCCCATGTACGAGGGAGTGGCATCCAGAACTCCCCCCAGATCAGGTCCCGCTACCACCTCACCAAAAATGTCGTAAGTATTGCCGCGAACATCCTGAATAAACCTGCGCAGGGAAGGTTGCTCTGGCGCCATCCACAAGTCCTCGCTAGCCAATGCTTCTGATACAAAGAAAGAATTGATGACACCGGATGATCGACTGCCCAGTACCAGCACGTCTACTCCTCCCACTTGGTCAATAAGATAGGGTTGCTCATCAAAGTCTGAAAACTGGTAAACACGTGTTACATCGGCCAATTGTATGCCATGCACCCGGTCTTTGGCAAAGATTCGATCATCCGTGCGAGATACCGGAAACAACAAGTCATCGGTCACCCGATACGTACCATAGGGATAGCTGTTGTAGTTGCGGTCAAACCCTGTGTCGGTGGTCAAAACCCGCGCGTCGGGGAAATCTCTCTTGAAATCGATCCATCGCAACTCGACTGCCGGCATTCTCAGGATCTCCCGTCCGGCTCTGACACCCTGCACGCTTTGATTGAGCATCTGACTCCAGTGACTGATGGTGCTGCGGTCGTAGGGGATCAGGTTGCTGTTGTACAAAAGCCCTGACACACCAAAGGTGGTTTCTTCCTCACTGTCCCAAACTAATGTGGTCCCGGTCAAGGGACAGTAGGTCACCGCAAAGTACGCCCCTGCTGCCTTATCATTCACAATCTCATGCCAGTTGAGGATATTGTGCGGATAGGCCCGTACCTCGTCACCCACCTTGACGGCGACGACAAACTCAAAATCCGGCATCGAGCTGATATCTCTGGCACGGCGGAACTTCGGGTCATCAATCGAAGGTATCCCATCTCTGCCCGTACCGCCATCTACCACGCTTGTCACGGGTATCAGCCATTCCGGTGTTGCCGGACCATTTGTAGTCGTCCCCGCAGGCGCGACCTCGATCGGCTCCTCCCGACATGATACCGAAAGAACCACGATACCGACCATCATCCAAACACGCTTATAGCACATGGGCGTTCTTTTCTACAAGGTACAATACATGACATTCCAAGGTTGGCTGCAGTCATTCAAATACCACAGCGTCGAGCGCTTTTGTCGTGGGCCCGCCATCCAAAACTGTAGCTATCTGATGAGGCATGACAGCCCGTCTAGGGCCACAAGAAAATCTTCCATACCTTGATATAGAATTCGTGACCCACTCAGCCATGAACCGACGAAGCTTTGTGAAATCAACCGCCCTGGGAGGCGCAAGCCTGGCTGCTTTTCATTTGCCAACAGGCGCTCACACGCCAGACGAAAGTGAAACGCTTGCAGCCGAGCTGCCCGTGGCACAACTAACAAAAGGGGCGTATCAGCACTGGTTCGGTTACTACGACAAACTGCAGGTCGATCCAACCGGGCGGTTTGTACTCGGCTGCCAGGTGGATTCATTTTATCGCTCACCGACACCCACCGATCAAATTCGAATAGGTCTGATCGATCTAGAGTCGAACTCCCGTTGGACAGAGATTGGCAAATCATCCTCTTGGGGATGGCAGCAAGGCTGCATGCTGCAATGGATACCTGGCTCCCGAGAGCAAATCATTTGGAACGACTACAGCAACGATCAATTCATCAGCAAGATCTTCAACTCAAAGACGGAATCACTGGTGGAAATCCCTATGCCGATCTACACACTGTCCAGTGATGGGACGTTTGCCTTGAGTGTGAACTTTGCCCGCCTTCAGTTCTTCCGACCCGGCTATGGATATGCTTCTAGGGTGCCTAACTCGACTTGGCCAAAAGCACCCGCAGACGATGGTATCTTCAAAGTGGACCTGGTAACCGGAGCCACTCAGTTGATCCTGTCCCTGGAAGAAATTGCGGAAATTGCCCGGCCGCAAGGGTCCGTCACTGCCAACTTCCATTGGTTCAACCATCTGCTGATCAGTCCTGATGATAAGAGATTTATCTTCCTCAACCGCTCGAGGCCCGTGGCAAATCTTGCGGATATGGATGAGTACCTCCGCGCGAACCCTGTGGCGAAGGACAACAAGTTTAGTAGCCGCTATGTCACGAGAGCCATGACCGCAACGTGTGATGGCTCAGCAGTCTACCCGCTCGTCGATAGCGGGATGTTTTCGCACTTCATTTGGAATGGTCCCCAAAAGATCTGCGCCTGGGCGGTACCCAACGGAGGTAGCACACCCGCATTCTTCGACTTCCGGGACCAGTCACAGGAATATGCGGAGGTGGGTGCAGGCGTGATGACTCGCAATGGCCACAATACCTACGTCCCCAATACGAACTACGAGTGGATCCTGAACGATACCTACCCTCAGGGCAAAGAGCGCCTACAGGAGCTTTACCTCTACCACGTCCCCACTAAGCGAAAAGTCACCTTGGGGAAATTTCATTCACCTACGGCCTTTCGTGGAGAGTGGCGGTGCGACTTGCACCCGAGGTGTGACCAGCAGGGTCATCGCGTCTATTTCGATTCCACACACCAAGATGGCAGACGGCAGATCTATAGCGTCGATATCCGAGATATCGTTACGTCTTGAGTTGGGAAATCCTAAAACTCGCAATTGCCCGGTGTGCGAGGGAAGGCAATGACATCCCGAATATTGCTCATACCCGTCACAAACTGCATCATGCGCTCGAAACCGAGGCCGTAGCCACTGTGAGGCACCGTACCATACTTACGGGTCTCGAGGTACCACCATAGCTCTTCTTCCGGCACGTTCATTTCCTTCATCCTGGAAGTGAGTTTCTCGAGGCGCTCCTCTCGCTGCGACCCCCCGATGATCTCGCCAATGCCTGGAAACAAAACATCCATGGCACCCACGGTCTTGTCATCGTCGTTTTGCCGCATGTAAAAGGCCTTGATATCTTTCGGATAGTTGTAGAGAATAACTGGCTTCTTAAAGTGCTTCTCTACCAGGTATCGCTCATGCTCTGATTGTAAGTCAGCGCCCCAACCTTCTATTAGGAATTGAAACTTCTTCTTCTTATTCGGCTTGGAGTTGCGCAAGATATCAATAGCCTCAGTGTAGGTGATGCGCTCAAAGTCGTGATCCAAGATGAATTGCAAACGCTCCATCAGTGACATTTCCTGTCGCTCGTTTTGAGGCTTCGCCTTTTCTTCTTGCTGCTCTCGATCATTGAGAAAAGTAAGGTCATCTGAGCAATGGTCTATTACAAACTTGACGAGGTACTTCATCATCTCCTCCGCCAGGTCCATGTTATCCTGCAGATCGTAAAAAGCCATCTCCGGCTCGATCATCCAAAACTCAGACAGGTGCCGGGTCGTATTGGAGTTCTCGGCCCTGAACGTAGGTCCGAAAGTGTAAATCTCCGCCAGGGCCAGCGCAGCCAACTCGCCTTCCAGCTGGCCCGATACGGTCAGGTTGGTCTCTCTGTCAAAAAAGTCCTGACTGTAGTCTACCCCTCCCTCTTCCGTGAGGGGCAGGTTCCCCAGGTCCAGGGTAGTCACCTTGAACGTCTCTCCCGCTCCCTCCGCATCAGAAGCGGTAATCACAGGGGTATGGATATAGAAAAAGCCCTTGCTATGGAAAAACTGATGCACGGCAAAGGCCAAGTTGTGGCGGATGCGCATCACCGCGCCAAATGTGTTCGTCCGGGGACGCAGATGGGCGATCTCACGCAAGAATTCCATACTGTGCTTTTTGGGCTGCAAGGGATACTTCTCGGGGTCCGCGGCGCCCAGCAAATCAATCGTCCTCGCTTGGAGCTCTACCGCTTGTCCAGACCCTTGTGAGGCGACCAAATCACCTCTAACGGCAATACTGGCTCCCGTCGAAATCTGACTGAGCAGATCATCTGAAAACTTCTCCGCATCAGCAACGACTTGAATATTTTTAATGGTGGACCCGTCATTGAGCGCAATGAAGGAGACGTTTTTACTCCCTCGTCGCGTTCGTACCCAACCCATCACGCTCACCGTAGCTCCAACTTCGGCCTGCTCCAGTATGGCTTTGATCTTTGTTCTTTTGGTATCCACTGTACTTAATCGTTTGACCTATGGAAATAATTGGCTGCAAATCTAAGAGAATGTGGGATGCGGGCGGCGCTGAAACGGTCGGTGTTTGCAGCTAATTTTGAAACGGTGCAACAGAGATGGCCTATTTGAAGTATAAAGGCCTTAAGGCGAAGTCAATAGACAGGCACTGTATTTGCGTAGAGGCCAGAGGGGTGCTTGGCTATGACCGCCGCGAGGGGGATGAGTGAGGTGGGAAGCAGCGTTGGCCTGTGGGCTCCCAAGTACATCCTTCCCATACCAACCTTGTGAAGGAAAAATAATACTTTTGACAGCAGGTCATCAAATATGCAAAAACTCAGTTTAACTCAATCCTTACAACAGAAACTCTCTCCCCAGCAGATCCAGTTCATCAAGCTACTGCAGGTCCCTACTGCAGAGTTGGACTCCAGGGTAGAAGAGGAGCTGGAGGTGAATCCAGCACTGGAAGAAGGTAAGGCTGAGGACAAGGAGGAAGACTTCGATGCCAGTAGTGACTTCGACGAGCCCGAATCCACGGACAATGAGACCAATATCGAAGACTACCTGCATGATGACTACTCGGGGTACAAAATGCAGGGCGACGGTCGCTCCGACGAGGACGATAAAGAAATGCCCATCTCTGTAGGTACCACGCTCCAGGAGCAGCTGGTCTCGCAGCTGGGATTTTTAAGACTTTCGGAGCGAGAAACAATCATCGGCAAGCAGCTCATCGGCAGCATCGATACCGACGGCTACATCCGCAGGGAGCTAGAGGCCATCGTAAATGATATGGCGTTTGCCATCGGTGTGGAGACCGATGTAGATGAGTTGGAGGACATCCTCTTCAAGATACAGAACTTTGACCCGGCTGGGATAGGTGCCCGCAACCTGCAAGAGTGCCTCCTCCTGCAACTTGAGCGAAAGGATCCTACCGAGGAGGTGAATAGGATCGCTTATGAAATCATCGACCGTTGTTTCTCGGAGTTTTCCAAGAAGCACTATGAAAAGATTGCCAAGAAACTTGGAATCGAGGATGAAGGGCTCCTGCGAGAAGCCATCTATCTGATCACGAAGCTGAACCCTAAGCCCGGCGGAACAGGCGATGAGGTGGTGAAGACACAGTACCTCATGCCAGACTTCCTACTGAGTGAAAACAACGGCGAATTGGAGCTTACCCTCAATGGTCGAAATGCTCCTGAGCTCCGGGTCAGTCGGTCCTATGCAGACATGCTGCAAGCCTATGACAAGGGGAACAAAAAAGACAAAAAGCTGAAGGAGACGGTCACCTTCATCAAACAGAAATTGGACTCCGCCAAGTGGTTTATCGATGCGATCAAACAGCGCCAACAAACCTTACTGAACACAATGCAGGCGATCGTTGACTTCCAGTACGACTACTTTCTAGAGGGCGACGAGAGTAAGCTAAGGCCAATGATATTGAAAGACATTTCCGATCGCATTGGCATGGACATCTCGACGGTCTCTCGCGTGGCCAACAGCAAGGCAATCCAGACAGAGTTTGGGATCTTTCCGCTAAAGTATTTCTTCTCAGAGGGCATCAGCACAGACAGCGGCGAAGACGTGAGCAGTAGGGAAGTCAAGAACAAGCTAAAGGAAATTATCGACGGAGAGGACAAGAAAAAACCACTCTCAGATGATAAGCTGGAGAAGCTACTCAAAGGCCACGGGTATAATATTGCTCGACGTACGGTGGCCAAATACCGCGAGCAACTCAACATACCGGTGGCGCGGCTGCGAAAGGAGCTTTGACTTCAATGAAATTATTGATGCAATTGGTCTCGGCAGTTTTTCACCCACTGCTGCTGAGTACGCACATGATGGTGGTACTCTACTTCACCGCACCCGAGATCATCGGGTCCATTGGCGTCGAATACATCCCCAATTTAATCCTGGCCATCTTTCTCAGCACAGCGGTGATTCCCGCCATGAGCATTGGGTTCATGAAGGTATCGAGTCGTATCTCCAATTACGAGATGACCCAAAGAGAAGAGCGCATGTGGCCATTCTTATTGATCACCATCTTTTACGCCGCCACAACCTATTTTATGATCAGCCAATTTCGCGTGGGAGACGTCTTTGCACTCATGATGATCACCGTTTCGATCTTAATCTTTGCGCTCCTGTTGATCACTTTGCGGTTCAAAATAAGCATCCACGCAGCGGCCAGCTGGGGAGGAGCCGGAATCATTTCCTTTCTTTTTGTCCAGAATGAGGCCCCGCTGTTCGTTCCTCTTATGATCACATTTCTGGCAGCAGGCGCGGTAGGGACTTCTCGGCTCTACCTTGGCTATCATACGCCTAAAGAAATATGGACTGGATCCCTTTTCGGATTTGGCTTTTGCTTTTTGGTCCTGAACTTATTCGGCTAGAATCCCGAAATGCTTACACCAAATGTCCAAAAGTTCGGATTGAAGCCTTCGACGGGCGTTTCACTAAATAGATCTGAAAAATAGAGCTTCCCAAAGGCGTGTATACCTCTGAGGCCAACGCGTACCTGCAGACCATAACGAAGGTCTGACAGGCCAAAATCTGCCCGCAATTTTTGGACACGATTCTCTTGCTCGAGCGTGTACTTCACTTTGGTATGTGATTCCATACGAAAACCAAAGATCCCTCCTACACCCACGAAAAGACCTTCACCATCTACCGTGCGAAATGGATAGTATCGAAACTCTACGGGGAGCTCGAGATAATTGATCGCCAGCTTATTGCTCCGTATCGAGCCAAAATCCGTTAGCGTATCAAATGAAATCATGCCATCATCATCTTCCTGAAAATTTAATTCCTCTTCGAACGCCAGCTTCTCAGCAGTCAATCCCAGGCCCGCATTGAAGGTGAAATAGTCGTTGAGCTTAAATTTTTGAATATAGTAGATGCCAAAGGTGCGGGACGGAAAGAAGTTCACTCCCATTTCAGGCGGAGCATCCGTCATTATATTGAAACCGAAGTCGATCATCAAGTCCCCAGGAAGCTCAGGCTGTGCATACCTGTTCTTACTCTCCTGTGCCTCTTGTGCCAAGGCGAGGACTGCTATCCCTACTCCCACGATCGTACCGATAAGTTTCTTCATGTTCGCGTCCAAAATTTTTACGATGGCCAAAGATAGAGGCTATTTTAAAACCTTCCCTTTGACCCTTATTTATTTAACAAATTATTACTTTTGTGCCTCTTTTCAGGGTGGATGCATCCATCCCGGTTAGAGAATTTTAACACTCGGACCCGTAGCTTAACTGAATAGAGCACCAGATTACGGCTCTGGAGGTTGCAGGTTTGACTCCTGCCGGGTTCACAGCGAAAGCTCAGCCTTTATGGCTGAGCTTTTTTGTTTTTAGGGCCTTCCCAGTACCAACAATGCAGCTTGCAGGCTGCGCCTCCCAAGACTGGCCGTCAGGCGACT
>JBCCXG010000090.1:0-13063 GCA_039191945.1 Bacteroidota bacterium | reverse complement strand
TCTTGCTGTATTCCAGCTCAAACCGATGTTTGCCCTGCTTGTCAATAAGTCCATACATGCCATTACTGACGATTGCTAAACCATTCGAAAAATCACTCACAGACGCATAAAATGGTTGTATGACCAGTCGTTCGTCGATATTGATGAAACCCCACTTCCCGATGAGTTTAATCGCTGCCATGCCCTCGCAGAAAATCCTCGCGGAGTCATATCGATTGGCAATTCGTAAGCGACCTTCGAGATCCACAAAGCCATGCAAACCCCTTTTCACGATGTGAATGTAGCCCTCAGACTCGCCCGCAACATCTTGTACCTCCTGATCCAAAGGAACAATCATCTCTCCCGTCCCATCCTTTACCACGACTCCCTCCTCAAGGTGCCCGACAAAGTAGTTTCCTTTGTGAGCGACTTCATCGTAGATAGGGTCGAAAATGACCTCACCTTCTCTTGAAATAAGGCCCTTTAACCCTTGCCCATTGATGACTATCGAGGCATTGCCTTGGGACAAGCTATCCCTTGATTGATAGGTTCTTCTGCCAGAGGCAGTCAGCACATGACTCACCCCTCTGCTGGTCCCCACATACAGGTCAGAAATTTGCACCAGCTGATCATAAGATGGAGATATAACCCATTCTCCGAAGACGTCCAATACACCCCAGGAACCAACGTACTTTGCTGGGAAAGTCAATCCAACTCCAGTACTGAGGCTGTCATAAGCAAATCCGATGACAGTCTCCCCCTGAAAATCGAGCATACCCCACTGGCCAGTACGCTTTACGGGTGTATACATCTCCACCGCTGAGGAGACAGCCTGCAGTGGATACGCATTGATCTTTCGATGAAACTGATTATAGATATCCCAGGAATCATCCTCTCTGGCGTAAAAGTAGCTGCCATCAAAATGGATAGAATCTGCTTCAAACAGCACCTCCGCCCGATTCAATGCCAGCCAGCGATCGTCGCGTAAGCGCTTCGCAATGGTCTTTCCTTCGCCGGAGTACTTGACCTCGAAGTCCACATCGGGAAGAAGCTCAACGGAGTCTGCGAACAGCCTTTGGTCTCCATTGAGATATACCACAAGTAGTTCGCCTAGCTGAGCGACACTGTCTCCCTCGACCTCCATGACAAACTTGAGTTCACGATCATAAACCGACCATGTGGGTGGCAACTGTCCAGTCAACGTGTCCGTATAATGGATTTCCTTGAATTTTGGAGGTAGCACCAACTGCCCAGTATGCCAATCCATCAGGCCTCGGGCCCCATTTCGCTCCACGACCAAATGGTCCCGCCATGGCCAAAAGGAGTCGAAAAGATAAGGGGTGGCAAGACGCCCATCTTCTTTGAAAAAAGCCCATCGACCATCTTCTTGGCGAGCAAGGAAAAGACCCCCAAGTTTCTTGATTTCCAAGTAGTTTATTGGAATTTTTGACTCCATGTTGGCGCCCATGACCCCATATCTCACCTGATGGTTCCGATAAATGCTGGCAATGATGTCTTCCCCGGCGCAATGAAGTGAGAAGTAGTGACAAGACAAGACCAGCCGACCCTTCTCATCGACTAAACCAAAACGGAGATCGTTGGTGAATGCACCAGTAACTCCCACTTTGTAGAGTCCATCGGTATCGAATGGGTAAACGCCATAGTACGCTGGCTTGGTGATGCGCTTCCCATTACTCGCCATCAAGCCCCACAGATGATCCTCCTGGTATCCTAAGACATTGGATTCGGAGGCTGAATGATCAGTCCAGCCCAGGTCATCATAAACCGCCGGCACAATAATTTTACCGAGACTGTCTACTAAACCATATCGGTCGTCTTTTTCGAACTTGGTATAAGGAGGGCTTTGGCCATGGCCCCATAACGAGCACGTCAATAAGAAAAGGGTAGCTGCCGTGAAGGTCATGATTTTAGTCAAAGGAACGCCATTCAGTGCCTCGGGAAAGATAGCTCCTATGGCTTTATTTCTTAGCAGCTTCTCCCTCTAGGTCAAACAAGTCGTGTAACGTCTCCACCAAACTCTCGGCATCTCCACGCTTGCAGGCGGCTTTCAATTGTAAAACAGGGAGTCGGATGACTTTTTGAATGATCCCTTTTGTTGCTGAGTCCAAGAGTTTGATCTCATCATCAGATGCTTTTTTGACATACTTGGCCAGTTCTCGCTTTCGGATTTCCTCGAGCGCATTCTTCAGCTTCTGGATCGTTGGTGAGACCTCCATCTCTTGTGCCCAATTGTCAAACTCAGCAAGAGAATCTTCCATTATGGACCGCACCTGCGGTATGGCCTTCTCTCTTTTCTTGAGGACAGCACTCGTTTTTTGATCGATGTGATCGATGTTGTACAGGATCACGTTGTGTCTTCTCTCAATCAATGGATCTATACTCCGCGGAAGCGACAAGTCTATGAATAGCTGCTGGGTCAATCGACCATCGTCAAGCATATCATTCGCAATCAGGGGTCGATCTCCAGCCACAGTGGAGATAACCACATCATAGCCTCCGATGCGAGTTAGTGCTTCATCTAAAGGCAACCAGCTGTAGTTATATTCCTGCGCTATTTCTTGGGCCCGCTTTATGGTGCGATTGGCAATTGTAATGTCCAACCCCGTGTCTTGAAGATTGTCTGCCAAGATGCCGCCGATCTCGCCTAGGCCCAAAAGCAATACTTTGGGCTCGTGAAAATTGGGAGCGAACTGCTTGAGCAACTCCACTGAAGCATAAGCCGTCGAAGCCGATCCATCTCTAAATGCAGTCTCCTGGATCACTCGCTTGTTAGCGTAAAAAATCGAATGAAGGCAGCGGTGCAAAAAGGGACCGGCCATCCCTTCATCAGCCGACCATTGGTAAGCACGCTTCACTTGATTGGAAATCTGCAAGTCTCCCAAAACCTTCGAGTCTAAGCCGAGAGACACCTCATAGAGGTGACGAAGTGCCTGCTCTTCCGTAAACGCTACAAAAAGGTTCTGTAACTCTTCGCTCCCACCCATCGACCGAACGACGCTGATAAGTTTGACAACTTCCGTAGTAAGGGGCTGCTCACTTGCATAGTAGACCTCAGTCCGATTGCATGTAGATAAGATGAGGGCCTCCCCTATTCCAAAAGTCGCATTCATCTTTCGGAGCAAATCACGGCATGATGACTCATCGAAAGTAACGCGCTCTCTAATTTCCAGTGGCGTATTGTGGTACGAAATCCCTATCGCTCTAAAGGTAGGCTGCATCTATATCTAATTGATAGCAAAAATAATTGCCTTGGACGAATTGACCACAAACTACGACGTCAACCGTCTCATTTACGAATAAGAAATGTATTATTTTGGTTCAATAATTTGGCATTATTGCCGACGAGCGTTGCGTGAAGAGACTTAGAATATTCTTCAAAAACTTTTTTGGTTTTTCCAAGACGGAGTCCAACGCTGCGATCGTGCTGCTTTTGATCACGTTTCTAGTAGCAGTACTCCCTCGTCTGTATCTGAGGTTGGCTCCTGACAGAGAACGGGTAGAGACGGATAGCGTAAGTCTCTTGACCTGGCACCAAGAGGTGCAATCTTCCTTCAAGCCAAAAGTAACAGCCACTGAAAGTACTAGGTCCACCTACCTAACAAGGGAACGGTTCTCATTCGACCCAAATACCATCAATGAGAAAGAGCTCCAAAAACTCGGATTTCCCGCATACATCGCCCAACGCATTGTTAAGTACCGCAATGCCGGGGGGAAGTTTGACAATTGGGAAGATATGCTTCGGATCTACGGGATAGATTCATCGCTGGTTACTGACCTGAAAGCATATGTCTCCATACCTCCAAAACTGGAAACTCCTAAGCGTATCGTAGCCACACAAGAAGAATCTGAAGAGATTGTTTCTGACGGTGGAGAGACTATTTCGGAAACATTACTCATTGATATCAACCTCGCATCTGCGGAAGACCTTCAAGAGATACAGGGCATCGGTCCATTCTATTCCGAGCGAGTTGTTAAGTACCGCAATCTACTCGGTGGGTACCACGACTTAGCCCAACTGAATGAAGTGTATGGCTTACGACCTGAGGCCCAAGAATTGTTAAAAAAGCATACTTTTATAGAAGATGGCCCAGACAAGCGCATTCTGATCAACTCCGATTCCATAACGTTACTAGCGAAGCACCCCTATCTCAGCAAAAATCAGGCACGAGCTATCATCAACTATCGGCGCCAGCATGGCGACTATGACCAACCTGATGATCTGCTCGCGATCAAAATCATCAGTGATAGTTTGTATCAACGCATACTTCCCTACCTCTCCCTGGATAAGTAAACAACTATGCATCAGATACTTCAATCTTATCTCAGACGTCTGACCAATCTATCGGGTAGCAACCGATCCCTCCTACTGCTTCGCCTCATCTCCGAGCAGTGCATCGACATTCATGACTTTGATTATGCCATTGATAAAGCAAGCTGGTCTGTCATTGAGGGATTGATCCGCCGTGATCGACAAGTCGATCTAACGCAAAACGTCGACAGCCGAGATCAAGATGCCAACAAACTAGGGCGAAAACTCAAAAAGATCCAAAGGATCGAAAAATTCATTTTTGATGAGCGAGGGGCCAAGGACCTCTACGTCGGATGGCCCATGGTAAGAGGGAAGTTTTCAGATGATACACTAGTCCGTGGGCCCTTGCTATTTTTCCCCGTGACACTGCAAGAGTCCAACAATGTCTGGCACTTGAAAATACGTACGGACGTAAACATCACCTTCAATAAGTCGTTTGTCTTAGCCTACTCGTTTTTCAACAAGACGAAGCTTGACGAAGAACTCCTGGAAACTTCATTCAATGACTTCGATCGAGACCCGACTGTTTTTCGCACACAATTGTACGAGCTCCTGAAGGACAGTGCCATGGAGATCAACTTCAATCAAAACAACTTCATGGACCAACTGAAGCGTTTTGAAAACTACCGACGGGCAGACCTGGAAAAGCAGGAGCAAACCGGCGAACTGAAGCTATTTCCAGAAGCTGTTCTCGGGATCTTCCCACAGGCTGGATCTTATCTCGTCCCTGATTACGTCAACCTAATAGAAAACGATCGCATCAATGACCTCGAAGAGTTCTTCTTTCAGCGACAGCGAGAGGATATGGAAGATGAACGGGACACAAGATTCTCAGACCGGCTGCTTGAGGAGAATACGTTCACACCTTTCGAACTCGATGCCTATCAAGAGCGGGCACTGGGGCTTATCAAGAAGGGCAACTCGATCATCGTACAGGGACCTCCAGGTACGGGAAAGTCTCAGTTGATCTCGAACCTCATTTGCGATTACATCGCAAGGGGTAAGAACGTGCTGCTCGTCTGCCAGAAGCGGGCCGCACTTGACGTCGTGTACAACAGACTAAAAGAAAAGCTGTTGCATGACTACATCGGTTTGGTCCACGACTTCAAAAACGATCGCAAGAGCATTTTCGAACAGATTGCCAGACAAATCGATAAGATTGGCGAATACAAACAAAAAAACAATTCGCTGGACGCTATCCAGTTGGAGCGCACCTTTCAACAAGCTAGCCGAAAGATCGATCTGGCCATCGAGGAGCTCGCAGAGTTTCGCCAGATGCTTTTCGATGAGTCCGAATGCGGGAAGAGCGCGAAAGAGCTCTACCTCACTTCAGACCCTTCCAAGCCTTGCATACCCCTCAACCAAGATTACCGAAACTTCCACTACCGCCAACTCGATACGTTTGTAGATAAGCTGAGGCAGTATGTCCAGTATTATCAACTCTTCGAAAACAAGTCCCACTTTTGGGTGGGCGGCAACTCATTTGCGGACTATAAGGTGCAGGACCTTGTAGAAATGCAGGAACTCGTCAATGAAGTAGTGGCATATGCTCGATCGACGGTCGACAAGGCTCGCGGCATCCTCAATCAGAAGGTGGATTTTGAATCCGTCGAGATGCTCTCACAAAAACCTCAGGACCTGGACCAGCTGACGAATAACCTTGACAATGAGCGTGTCTACCACCATTTCCGGCATATTGTAAAAGAGCCCCCGATAGTAAAGTCCAGCTGGCTGACCGAGCAAGAACGTGTCATCATGCAATGCTTCAAAGGACAAGGCCCCGAGACCTCGTTAAAATCCAGTGACCTTGGCCGGTTTCAAGAGGCCTTAGAACATGCAATCAATGCACGCCGGGGTCCAATCAGCTGGATTCGGTGGAAACTCTTCTCTGAAGACAAAATCCTCATCACGCGCGTTCTCGTCAGCAATAACTTGAAGAGCAACCGCGAAGGCTTTCAAATCCTCCTGGATAAGATCGACAACCGGCTGAACTATGAGCACCTCAGTTCGGTCCTCCTTCAAAAGAAATGGCTGATCGATTTTCCAACCACCATTCGGAAAATCGATGTGCAGAATTGGTTTTTTTATCAGAAACTGGCATTTAACAGTTATGAGCTCCTGAGTAACCTCCGACCGCTTGAGTCGATGATCCCATTCTACAAGGATGAGCGCAAAGATCAGGTCAAGATGCTCAAGGAACTGATCACGGTAGTGGAAGATGTCCCGGACAAAAAGCAATCGTGGTCACGCTACCTTAGCGAAACGCAAATCCGCGGGCTGACCCTCGAAAAACAGCCCGCCAAGGACGTCATGGATCTCCTTAGAAAGGACTTTGACAAGCTTTCGGAGTACCATCAGATCAAGCGATCGTTTTCTCACTCGGAGGATAAGATTGCGGAGGAGCTGATCTCGCAAATGGGCGATCGATTCACCCCAGATGATGTCATCGCACTGCTGAAAAACAGCCTGGCCCTGGCCTGGATTGATCATATTGAAACGAAGTATCCCATTTTACGTGCAGTTTCTTCCAACCGCCTGGAGACGATAGAGAAAAGCCTCAGAGAGGCTGTGGAGGATAAGAAGAATGTCAGCTCCGATATCTTGCTGTTAAAATCACGAGAAAAGACTTACGATGACCTAGAGTACAACCGGCTCAACAATCTCGTGACCTATCGCGACCTCTACCATCAGGTCACCAAAAAAAAACGAATATGGCCTATTCGGAGAGTCATCGCTAATTTCAGTGAGGAGCTATTCAAGTTGCTGCCGTGTTGGATGGCCTCACCGGAATCTGCATCGGCCATTTTCCCAATGACGGAGACCTTCGATCTGGTGATTTTTGATGAAGCCTCCCAATGCTTTTCAGAAAAAGCGATCCCTGCACTCTACCGGGGCAAGCAGATCGTCATTGCAGGAGACAGCAAACAGCTCAAACCTTTCGACCTCTACCGTGTACGGTGGGAGGAAGAGAATGAAGACGACATACCGGAGTTAGAAATTGATTCTCTGCTGGACCTCGCTCAGCAATACCTTCCTGATACGAAGCTACAAGGTCACTACCGGAGTAAATCCTTGGAGCTGATCGAGTTCTCCAATGAGCACTTCTACGAGCATAAACTCAGGATGCTGCCCCACTTCGATACAGTAAACACCGATAAAAAAGCCATCAAGTACATCAAAATAGATGGTATATGGGAAAATAACATCAATATCCTGGAGGCGGTAGAGGTGGTGAATCTGGTTGCCAACATCTTACAGGAAGAGCCGGAAAGAGAAGTGGGGGTGGTCACTTTCAATGCGCGACAACAGTCTTACATTCTCGACCTTCTCGATGAAATGGCAGTGCGCAGGAAGATAAGCTTGCCAGAAAGTTTGTTCGTGAAGAACATCGAAAACGTCCAGGGAGATGAACGCGATATCATCATTTTTAGTACAGCATATGCCCCTGATAAGTCTGGGAAAATGCAAATGCGATTTGGGCCATTGAACCTAGAGGGAGGTGAAAATCGCCTGAACGTCGCCATCACCCGAGCCAAGATCGGGGTGTACGTTGTGTCGAGCATCTTACCCTCACAAATCAAGGTTGACGATGTCAAAAACCTTGGTCCCAAATTGCTGAAAAAGTACCTGCAATATGCTTGGGACATTAGTGAGAGTAATTGGTCTCCTCCCCCTTACCAGGAACATGCCTTTGCAGAGGGTTGGTACCTTAGAGAAAAGATCAAGGCGCCCTCCTTCCATCGATTTGATGATCTCAAGCTGGAAAAGACTTTGCAATATGCGGACCTTACCGTACTTGAAGGTGAAAAGCAACGTGGAATGGTGCTGACGGATGATGAAGTTTTTCATGAAGCGGCCTCAGTAAAAGATGCCTTTGTGTATTATCCGTCGCTTCTTTCGGACAAGAAGTGGGCCCATACACGTTTTTTTTCAAGGACCTTCTGGATAGACAAAGAGAGTGTACTGGAACGACTGAAAATATACCTCAGCCGGGTCAGAGAAAGTGAATCGACAAAGTAATAGGCTATGTCCAATGCTGGATTGATCATTGAGGAACGAAGTCGCGATATCGGAGATTTTCTGGTAGGTCGCCTCTTGCCCTTCCGCAAGAAACGAATGGTAGGACCATTCATATTTATTGACCATATGGGGCCTTCGCGGATATCAGAAGGCAACTATCTGGACATCGGGCAGCACCCCCACATTGGTCTATCTACCCTTAGCTACTTGTTTGAAGGAGAGATCATGCACCGAGACAGTATAGGAAGCGCACAGCGGATCACCCCTGGAGATGTGAATCTAATGACTGCAGGTAGCGGTGTGACACATACTGAGCGCACACCCTTAGACCACAGGGATGGCGTGGTAAGGACGGTGCACGGTTATCAAATATGGATCGCGTTACCGAAAGAAAAGGAAAAGATGGCGCCGGAGTTCTTCCATATTGTGTCCGAGCAGCTGCCCAAGTGGTCAGATCAAGGCATAAACTACGTGCTGGTGGCAGGCAGTGCTTATGGGAAAGTATCACCTGTACCCACCTATTCCCCACAGTTTATGCTTGACCTGAAGAGCCAAGAGGGTGCAACATTCAATGCCACAAGTCTTCATGGCGAAATTGGATTGGTAATCGTTGAGGGCTACATCGAAGCCTGCGGTGAGCGAATCGACAAAGGCAATATGTTGGTATCAAAAAAAGATGACGTGTGCTTCATACAGCTCGGTCCTCAAAGTCATGTGTTGTTGTTTGGCGGCAAACCTCTTCCCGAAGAGCGGTTGATCTACTGGAACTTCGTAGCCACCGACAAAGAGACCATCGAAGATGCAAAGAAGCGATGGGCGAAACGAGAATTTCCCATGGTTCCCAATGAGCACGACTATATCCCACTCCCTTGAGTACGGGGAGAAGTTTATCGAAATAAATACCTGATCTACCCTTGCACCTAGCTCATGACACAAATGACTGAACGGTTTGATGCTATCGTAATCGGAACGGGCCAAGCTGGCCCTTCACTAGCTGCCAGGATGGCCACCGAAGGCTGGAAGGTGGCCGTCGTCGAAAAAGGAAAATTTGGCGGGACTTGCGTCAATACAGGGTGTACACCCACAAAGACGATGGTCGCCAGTGCCAGGGTTGCACACATGGTCCGACGTGCCGCCGCGTACGGTGTCTTGATAGAAGGATCAGTGACGGTAGATCTTGATAAAGTGCAAGACCGAAAAGATGGAATCGTCCAGGAGGCTACTAATGGCGTGGAAAATTGGATGAAAGAGACCGAAAATATCACAGTTTTTGAGGGGCACGCTCGCTTCATCGAGAACCATGTGGTGGAAGTCGATGGTGAGCAACTCACTGCAGACAAAATCTTCATCAACGTAGGAGGCCGAGCTCGAGTGCCTACCGGATATGAACGTGTGCCTTTTCTTACCAATGAAGAGATCATGACTTTGCGCACTATACCGGAGCATCTTTTGATCGTAGGTGGTAGCTACATTGGTCTGGAGTTTGGCCAGATGTTTCGACGATTCGGTAGCAAGGTCACGATTGTAGAAAAAAATAATCGGGTAGTCGGTCGTGAGGATCCAGATGTCTCTGCAGAGATTCTGCGATTTCTGGAGGAAGAAGGCGTAAAGTTCCGACTCGAAGCGGAGTGTCTCGACGGTATACCCCACGACAGGGACCAAATACTGATCAATGTGGACTGCGAGACGGGTGATCGGAAAGTGGTAGGCTCCCATCTACTATTGGCTGTCGGAAGGCTCCCTAATACTGATGATCTGGGTTTGGAGCACACTGGCATCTCTACCGATGACAAAGGGTTTATCATCGTCGACGATCGACTAGAAACGCATGTGAAAGGAATCTGGGCAGTGGGAGATTGTAACGGGCGTGGTGGATTTACCCACACTTCTTACAATGATCATGAAATCGTCTTGGCAAACCTGTTTGACAATGATACGCGCAAAATATCAGATCGTATCTTGTGCTATGGGCTCTATACCGACCCAGCACTTGCTAGGATAGGCATGAGCGAAGTAGAGGCCAAGGCTTCTGGCCGCAGTATCCTTATTGGGCATCGACCCATGTCTCGAATCGCCAGGGCCAAAGAGAAAGGGGAGACCCATGGCTTTATCAAAATCCTTGTGGATGCGAACAGTCACGAGATCCTGGGCGCCACCATCCTGGGCATAGAAGGAGATGAAATCATCCACTCGCTGCTGGACATCATGTATGCCAAAGCACCTTATACCGTAGTCAGTCGAGCCATGCACATACACCCGACCGTCTCCGAACTGATCCCGACCATCTTACAGAACCTACAGCCTTTGGCTTAATCGTCGGTTGATCGTTCGATCCGCAATCCTAACCTCAGGATATTGGGAATGCTGTCCACTCGCATGAATTGGCGTAGATCCACCTTATAATCACCTGCAGCTGGGAACTGAAACGCTTCTTCCAGGACATATTCGTGATCAAAAGTATCCCCGATCCCACTCCCCAGTGGTCTGCCGGTTTTTGGTTCGAAGAAGATGGCCTCTTCCAAGCGCTCCGTAAGCACCGAGTCAGCAGGATCAACCAAGCTGTACTTGAAGTAGAAATTGTAGTTAGGATAGTCGATGTCCTGCTTGATTTGTGCCACCAAGTCATAAGTTAGGCTTTCGTCATCAATCACGAACTCGAAGGAAACCGCATCATCCTGATGCCAATAAGTGGGTAGTGTCACAAACCCCTCAAAAATTCGGTTGTGGTCGCAAGCGCTACAGACGATGAGTAGTAGGATCCAATAGTATTTCGGCATTACTTCTGATGTTGTCTGTTGGATTTTTTGCGCTGTTGAGGATCATTCTGGTTATTTCCGTAGTTCCGCTTCTTTTTCTTCTTGCGTGATTTCCCTCCTTGCCGTCTAAATTTTCGATCCATCGCCTCCAGATCGCTATTGAGAGCACTTACCATGGCCTTCTCTTCGAGCTGGTTTTCCTGTAGTGTGGCAGGCTTCCTGCCCTCCTTATTCATCTGTATGATCTCTTTTACACGCTCGGTATCTACTGCATGCCAGGTGTTTTCGTCCTGCAGACTAAACCACATGATCCTCCTGAAGATGTCAGTTTTTTGAAGTTTGGCCGGGCCCAGATCAATGAACAAAGGCCCTTCCAACTCTGGGATATGCTCAAGTGCCTGCATGTAGGTGTCCAGCTCATAGTTGAGACAGCATTTCAAACGGCCACATTGACCAGAAAGCTTGCTGGGATTGAGGGATAAGTTCTGATAGCGTGCAGCTTGAGTGCTCACCGACGTGAATTCACTCAACCAGGTAGAACAGCAAAGTTCCCTTCCACAGGAACCAATCCCCCCCAGCCGGCTCGCTTCCTGCCGAAGGCTGATTTGTCGCATCTCCACCCGGATCTTGAACTCTGAAGCCAGGATCTTGATGAGCTCCCGAAAGTCGACCCGCTCATCTGCTGAATAATAGAAAGTGGCCTTGGTATTATCCGCCTGATATTCAATGTCCGTCAGCTTCATTTGGAGCTTTTGACTTTGAATGATCTCTCGCGTCCGGTACAAAGTGGGCACTTCACGCGCTTTGACCTTTCTGTATTTTTCGATGTCCTTGGCCGTGGCGATGCGGTAGATCTTCCTGATGTCGTTGTTATCCGCCACACCCTTCTTCTTCATCTGCAACCGGACCAGTTCTCCCTGGAGAGATATATGACCCAAGTGATGTCCATGAGGAACATCTACTACCACCGCATCACCCGTTACAAGTACCTGCCCCTGAGTATTGCGAAAAAATTCCTTGCGACCATTTTTGAAACGCACCTCCACAATATCATACAGCTGCTGCGCAAGGCCATCCATATCGGACAACCAATCAAATACATTTAACTTATTGCAGCCTCCGGTTTTGCAGCTCCCATTGTTTTGACAGCCTGCTATCTCGGAGGATTCACTATCACAACTACTACATCCCATCTAAACTCCAGTATGTAACCTATCAAATATAGGCGGCTCAGGACTAATACCCAACAGCTTTGACGTACCCGGTTTGAGGCCTACTTGCCCACGGAAATGCTCGACATTGGCTCACCAGCGTGATCATATATCGGACGTGAAATTGCGCAAGTCCATACCGATATCTTTGCGATAGTTCATTCCCTCCCATTGGAAATGATTGACCCCGTGATAGGTTTTGGTCATGGCTTCGTCCAGGTTCTTACCCAGGCTGGTAATGGCAATGACGCGACCCCCACTAGTGACCAGCTGCTCCCCTCTCAATGCAGTGCCTGCATGGAAAGGAAGCACCCCTTTGATTTGAGAGGCAGCCGAGATTTTTCTCCCTTTGTCGTAGCTACCAGGATAGCCCTCTGAAACCAGTACAACGGTAACGGCACTATAGGGTTCAAAGGAGGTTTGCACTTCCCCAAGGCGACCTTCTGCTGTAGCGATAAGCAGCTCCACAAAGTCACCTTTCAACCGAGGCAGCACTGCCTGTGTTTCGGGGTCACCCATGCGCACATTGTACTCGATGACGTAAGGATCGTTGTTGACGTTGATGAGCCCGAAAAATATGAACCCAACATACGGAATTCCATCTTCCTGCAGGCCAGCGATTGTGGGCTTAATGATGCGACTCAAGACTTTATCCATGAATCTCCTCGATGCAAAGCTAACGGGAGAGACCGCCCCCATACCTCCCGTATTCGGTCCGGTGTCTCCTTCGCCAATTCGCTTATAATCTTTTGCTTCCGGCAAGACGA
>JBCCXG010000089.1:0-13119 GCA_039191945.1 Bacteroidota bacterium | reverse complement strand
GGAGCTGCATTACTAATGGTGAAATCATTGCCACTAGGGGTCACTGTGATGCCGCTCCCAGCAGCAATGTTTTGGTCGTCGGTAAAGTCGGCCCCAGAGGGGACATTGGACTCCACGGTGAAGCCATTGACTTGATCTGCCTGTTCGGCACGATCCACGGTGTCATTTTGATCAACATCATAGACGGTCCGCTGCATGTCTCCGTTGGCATTGGCGGTTACATCCGACTCCAACTCGGCCAAGGCATCTCGCAGATTGGTAGATGTGACCGTACCGAAGGGGACCACTGCGATATTCTCGGACGGGATTTCCCTTACGGTGATGGCGCTATTCACTCCATCACCCGATAACATGGCGCCATCGGTCAAGACGGGGGATTGAGACAAATCGACCCAAGCACCGATCCAGTAGTAAAACTTATTTTGCTCCGCGTCATAGACCAACAGCCCGATGTCCTCATTAGAGAGATTGCGAGCCATATCGTTGCGCTGCGTGGTAGATAACTTGGGAATCATCAGTCCCTGATCTCCGTTGGGAGATACAAGTTGCAACACGGCGTTGCGGTTGAGATCTTGCGTATTTATACCAATGGTATGTTCTTGTGCAAGGGTAGTAAGGCTGAAGAACATAAAAATGATCTTCAACAAAGGTGTTTTGAAGCTTGACATGGCGGTAGTTCCGGAATGACCCAATGTAATACTACCCCCTTTTCGAAAGCAGGGAAAGTCGCATACAGGGAACGGGATTTATTTGTATTAACCGGGTATTTTTTTGTTTTTTCCGGAGATGGAAGTCTGCCCACGCTAGAGGTAAAGATAGTTGCCTGGTGCCGTCGGAACATTTCTAGAAGGCGCCTTACCCTTTTCGGTCAGCTCATCTTTCTTAACCCAGGCTAAGATTTGGGACACGACTGGCAAAATAGATTACCATTGCCTTATTTCCTTTTTAAATTACCCCATTGATAGTAATTTATTTTGATGAGACCCATTCTACTGATCTGCTGCTTTTTGGCTTTCCCCGCCGTAGCCCAGAAAACAAACGTATTCCTCATTGGCGATTCCGGTGTCCCACCGGGCACTGAGCGATCCTTAGATCACTTGACCGACCGAATGGCACATGCCACGAAGGAAGATGTTTTGGTCTTGATGGGCAATACCCTGCTACCCAGAGGGCTGCCACCCGCTGAGGACCTCACACGGGCTGAGCATGAAGCCCGACTGTCTGGGCAGTTGGAGGTAGTGAAACAATTTCCCGGGAAGAAATTGATTATACCTGGCAACGCAGAATGGGCAGATGGCCACAAGGAGGGTTGGATGCGGGTCAACCGCATGGAGCGTTTTGTCACTGAGTATCTGGGCGAAGAGGTTTTTCAACCTAAAGGGGGATGCCCGGGACCGGTAGAAATCGAGCTCACCGACGAGGTGGTCTTACTCATTATCGATACCCAATACCTCTTGCACCCCTGGGACAAACCCCGTCAAAAAGACGGTTGCGAAGCTGGAGGATCACTAGCGACCATGCAATTGATTTCCGACGTGATCCTGAGAAACAAACACAAGCACCTTTTGGTCGTGGGACACCATCCCATTTACACCCACGGGCCTAGAGGATCAGGCTTGGGTTTGAGCCCCCAACACGCGAGAAGTCCGAAATATCGTGTCATTCGAAAGGCTTTGCTGCAAGCTTTCGCAGGAGCCGAGGACCTGGTATATGCCAGTGCGCACGATCAATCATTGCAATACATCGAAAAGGATGGTAACCACTTCATTGTGTCCGGGGCTGGCGCCGCTGCTACCAGGGTAAGGTCTGGAAGCGGAACGAAATTCGCGGAAGCGACTCCGGGCTTTGCTCAGCTGACTTATGAGAAGGATGGGCCGACGCGGCTTAAGTTCTGGAAAAGTGAGTCCAATGGCCTATTGTATGATCAAGAGATTTTTTCTCGCCAGGTGATGAGTCGGCAGGAGGCCTTCGCAGTACGCCCTGACTTCACGGACAGTCTTGTCTCCCTGGCAGGCAATGAGTCGCTGGCGCTGAAGGGCAAGTCCCAGAAGTTTTGGATGGGTAACTCCTACCGGACCGAATGGTCCGCACCGATACCCGTGCCGGTCATCGATATTGAAAAAGAGTACGGTGGGCTTGTCATGCTCAAAAAAGGTGGGGGAGGTCAAACCAGATCACTTCGCCTGGAGGCTGACAACGGTCGACAGTATGTGCTTCGGTCGATCAAGAAGTGGCCGGATGCGGTAGTACCGTTGACGTTCCGACAAACTTTTGCGGTAGAGTTGGTTTACGATCAAATCTCTGCTTCCCACCCCTATGGTGCCATCGTCGTGCCGCCTCTGGCAGAAGCTGCTGGCATTTACCATACCAACCCGAAGCTGGTCTTCCTCCCGAGCGACCCCAATTTCGGCGTGTATCAAAATCAGTTCGCCGGACTGATGGCGCTTTACGAGGAAAGACCCAACGATGAGGCAGCCTTTGAGGAACACTTTGGGGCAGGAGAGGAGATCGAGGGGACCCCGAAGGTAATAGAGGACTTACAAAAGGACAATGACAACTCCATCGATGCACGCTTCATGCTGCGCAATCGCATGTTTGATATGATGATTGGCGACTGGGATCGACATGAGGACCAGTGGCGCTGGGCAGAATATACCAAGCCGGAGGGGGGTAAGCTGTACAAGCCCATTCCCAGGGACCGGGACCAGGCCTTTTTTACGACGCAGGGTTTCATTCCCTACGTGATTGCCAGCAAATGGGGCTTCCCCATGTTTCAAGGGATGACCGAGGACATGCGCTGGACGCCGGGATTCAACTGGCAATCCCGATGGCTCGATCGCTCTTTTCTCAACTCACTCGAGTGGTCCGATTGGAAGCAGCAAATCAATGAAGTACAGGCAGGTGTGACCGATGAGGTCATTGACGACGCCCTGAAGCTATGGCCGCAGGTCATCTACGATGAGTCTGCCCCTCGAGTGAGCAAAGTGCTGAAGGCCCGCCGCAGCAACCTGGAAGACTTCGGGCGGGAGCACTATGAGTTTCTTGCCAAAGAAGTCGATGTACTGGGTTCGGACAAACACGAGTACTTCCTTGTGGAACGATTGGATGATGACCGGACCAAGGTCACGGTGCGAAAAAGGCGCCTCAACGGAGACCTGGAGCAGGTGATTTATGAGCGTACCTTCCTCAACGACGAGACCAAGGAAATCGTGTTGTACGGCTTCGATGGGGAGGACATTTTCGATTTGAAAGGTGAGGCAAAGCGAGGACCGAAGGTGCGGATCGTCAGTGGGAAAGATCGCGATGTGATCAACGATGAGTCGCGGGTCTCCGGCTTGAGTAAGAAGACGGTGGTATACGACAAACCCAAGACGGAGCTCAACAAGAGCAAGGAAACCAAGGATAAGCGATCTGATGACCCGGAGATTCATCTTTACAATCGCAAGGCTTATGAGTATGACAAGGTCTTTCCTCTGGTAGATATCCGATTCAATCCCGACGATGGGCTCTTCCTAGGCGGAGGATTCCTTTGGGACGACAAGGGCTTCCGCAAGGATCCTTATAAGCAAAAACACCAACTGACAGGCAGCTATGCGGTGGCTACTGGCGCTTTCGGTGTCAAGTACAAAGGCTCCTACATCGACCTGCTAGGCAAGTGGGACATGAACATGGCACTGGACATCGTGCAGCCCTTTGGGGTAGCCAACTTTTTTGGGTTGGGCAATGAATCAGAATTTGATTTTGAAGGAGAGGGTGATGCTGCTGATGTGGACAATCCCATCGATTTTTATCGGATCCGATACGAACTGTGGGATGCGAAGTGGGACTTTTCCTATGACTTTTGGAGATTCAGCACGCTGACTTTCGGGACACGGTTCAATCGCTTCGAAGTACGGGAGACAAGCGGCCGATTCATCACGGATCCCGACAACGGTCTGGACCCAGATCGGATATTTGACGAGTTCTATTTCGGTGGGGTCTTCGCTCGCTACGAATTGGATACTCGCGACGATTCAGCCCTGCCTACGAAGGGCATCAACTTCTTCGTTCAGTTTGACAACAACTACGGCCTAAATGAAAGGGCGGAGCACTACAGTCGTCTCAACGCTGGACTCACGCATTACTTCCAGTTTCGCGTTCCAAGCAAGGTGGTCATTGCGAACCGGGTAGAGTTTGATCAGGTATATGGCGAAACTGAATTTTTCAATAGTGTCTTGATTGGTCAGGAGAAGATCCGGGGCTATCGTAGAACAAGGTTTATCGGGGATACGGGATTTTATCACAACATCGACCTGCGGCTGAGGCTTTTCTCCTTCACTTCTTATCTGTTCCCGGGTACCTTGGGGGTGCTGGGCTTTCATGACATTGGCCGGGTATGGCTGGAAGGAGAGGAATCCAACTCGTGGCATCGAAGTGCGGGTGCAGGCATTTGGTTGGCGCCCGTCAACTTAGTAGCGATCAACTTTACCGTGGCCTTTAGCGAGGAGGAGACGTTGCCATTGGTCAGTTTGAGTTACCACTTCTGATTCTTACGTGTTCATGAATCCGTACAACTTCCGTCAGAGGATCAAATGCTACTCATGAGAGCTGTGAATGCCATTCGTCGCATGCGCTTCATTGCCCTCCTGCTGATGGGCACCATCGCTTGTCGGCAGCAGGGCACCGAGGATCAACCCATCCCACCCAATGTCATCATTATCCTCACCGACGATCAAGGATGGGGGGACCTCAGCATGAATGGCAACACCAACCTCGAGACGCCTCATATCGATGGCATCGCCGAATCGGGCGCCACTTTCGACAATTTCTACGTCTGTGCGGTCTGTTCTCCGACGCGCGCAGAGCTCTTGACGGGCCGCTACAGTTTCCGAAGCGGGATCTACAGCACGGGGGGCGGCGGCGAAAGAATGGACGTGGACGAGACCACGATCGCCGATCTATTCAAAGCGGCGGGCTATGAGACCGCTGCGTACGGCAAGTGGCACAACGGCATGCAATATCCCTATCATCCCAATGCGCGAGGTTTTGATGACTTTTATGGGTTTTGCTCCGGTCACTGGGGGCACTATTTCTCGCCGATGCTAGAGCATAACGGCAACATCGTGCAAGGGCACGGATTCCTAATCGATGACTTCACCGACCATGGCCTGGAGTTCATGGAGAAGAACAAGGACCGACCCTTCTTGCTGTACTTACCCTTCAATACACCCCACACGCCTTTTCAGGCACCCCAGCGGAACTGGGATCGATTCAAAGACAAAGAGATCACCCTACTGGCGGATGATAATGTCGGCCAAAAGGAAGATATCGAAGAGACGAGAGCTGCCCTGGCCATGTGCGAAAATATTGATGAAAACTTGGGGCGTATCGTGGCAAAAGCAGAAGAGCTAGGTATCGATGACAACACGATTATTTTGTTCTTCACTGACAATGGACCTGCCCGTGCCCGTTGGAATGGTGGTATGAAGGAAAGGAAGGGGAGCACCAACGAAGGGGGCACACGGTCTCCCTTGGTCATGAAATGGCCAGGCAAAATAGCAGCGGGTAAAAAAATCGAACGCCTGGTCTCAGTGACCGATTTGCTGCCCACCCTCAGCGAAATGTGTGGCATTTCCTATCGGACCGAAAAACCCCTGGACGGCATCAGTGTGATGTCCACTGTCCTGACCGATGAGTCGACGTGGGATGACCGGGTCATTTTCAATGGCTGGAAAGAAAAGTCCAGTGTGCGCTCCCAGCAGTACCGGCTCAGTCAGCGAGGCTACCTGCACGACATCGAGCACGACCGGGCGCAAAAGAATGACCTGAGCGCCGAGCTCCCCAAGATCAAAGCTGAGCTAGAGCGGGCAAGGGACGAGTTCCTTGCCCAGAAAGCGGAAGAACTGCCGGCCATGGATGATCGCCCCTTCTACCTGGGACATCCGGCGATGAAGTTCACCCAGATCCCCGCGAGGGATGGCACCGCCCACGGAAACATTCTGCGCTCAAATCGCTGGCCGAACTGTTCGTTTTTCACCAACTGGACGAGTCTCGATGACAGCATCAGCTGGCAGGTGGAGGTGCCCGAAAGTGGTCGCTTCAGCGTGAAGCTGTATTATACCTGTCCCGAAGGCGATGAAGGCTCAATCTTCCAGCTCTCGGTGGGTAGTAGTACTTTGCAGGCTACCCTTACCGAGCCGCATGACCCTCCACTGAGAGGGATGGAGGAAGACCTCGCGCCAAGAATTGAGTCTTACGTCAAAGACTGGAAAGTCGCCGATATCGGCACCATTGATCTATTGGCGGGCAAGGCCCCTATGAGCCTGAAAGCGCTCGAAATGCCAGGCGCCTCGGTGATGGATTTTCGACTGCTGCTGTTCGAACGACGCTGAGGAAAACAGCCTATAACGCCTTCAGGGATTTGCGGCCGTGATGGCCCGGAACGCCGGACCGAGCGGCATCCCACAGGGCCTCGAGGGTGAGGTAGCGCGTGTGAGGATATAATGGACAGCGCGAAATGCCGCCCTAACCCTTAGCTTAAGTATGGCAATCATTCCCCCATGGGAACGGCGAATATGTGCTATCTTATCTTCGGGAAACCTTAAAAATCCGAATTGCCATGTCCATTCCCAGTATTTTCAACGATGTATTAGGTCCGGTGATGCGCGGACCTTCCAGCTCACATAGCGCTGCGGCCCTGAGAATCGGCCGGTTGGTGAGGGATCTGATGGACGGTGACATCGAGCATGTTCTGGTGGAATATGACCCCAATGGCTCGCTCGTCACGACGCACAAGAGTCAGGGAACGGATATGGGACTCGTGGGTGGACTGCTGGGATGGGAGCCCACCGACGAGCGGCTGATGGACTACGAAAGCCATATCGAGGCGTCGGGTATTGACATAGAGGTGAGGTATGTGTCCTATGGTGCGACCCATGCTAACACCTACAAATTGACGCTGAGCAATGCACAGGAAGAGCATCAGGTCATTGCCCTATCGACAGGCGGGGGCATGATCGAAGTGATTGAGATCGATGGGGCGGAGGTACTGATGGCGGGCGACTATTATGAATTGCTGATTTATGTCGATGACCAGGAGGTAATGAACCATGGGGACTTTCCCGGAGGAGCGTCGTGGCACGCTGGGACCCAGGCTTTTGCCAAGGTCAGGGCCACGCAATCCTTCGAGCCATCGCTGTTTGAGCGACTGCTTGCGATACCAGGGGTGAGGGCGGTGAAGTGTCTGCATCCGGTACTTCCCGTACCCGGGACCGATCGGGACATGCCTTTTACCAACGTGGCGCAGATGCTGGCTTACAATGAGCAACAGCTGGACCTTTGGGAGTTGGGTATGGCCTACGAGGCGGCAAGAAGCGGCTACGATGCCGAGCGCCTGAAGCGGCTCATGCTCGATCTGATCCAAATCTGGAAACATGCTATCGAGCGTGGGATCGAAGGCACGTCCTATCATGATAGAATCCTTCCCGCGGAGGCGCCAGGCTTTGACCAGGCAAAGAGGCAGGGAGGTCTGCTCGACAGCCCGCTCAACAACGAGATCATCCTCTCCGTATCTGCGATGATGGACGTCAAGAGCTCGATGGGCATCATCGTCGCGGCTCCTACGGCGGGTTCCTGTGGTACCCTACCGGGCACGGTCATCGGTGCCGCCAAAGTATTGAAGGCCTCGGACGATGACATGGTGAAGGCCCTCTTCGCTGCAGGACTCATTGGTGTATTCATCACCGGGGGCGCGACGTTTGCGGCGGAAGAGGCAGGGTGCATGGCCGAAACCGGAGCGGCGGGGAGTATGGCTGCTGCTGCGCTGGTGACGATGGCCAAGGGGAACCTCGATCAGGCACTGGGCGCCGCGTCTTTTGCCTTGCAAAACTCCTTTGGGCTCATCTGCGATCCGATTGGCAATCGGGTCGAAGCGCCTTGTATGGGAAAGAATGTCGCCGCGGCGAGCAATGCTCTGTCTTGTGCGAACATGGCGCTGTCCAACTACACCCAGTTGCTTCCTTTTGACGAGGTCATTGAGTCCATGAATCAAGTCGGAAAAGCCATGCCCCGGGAGCATTGCTGTACGGGACTGGGTGGACTCGCAGCTACACCCACGGCCCGAAAGATCGAAGGTGAATTAGAAAACCGCCACGTGAAAGTCAGTTGCTGACGCCCGTAGGCTTTTCGAAAGGCCACGGGATGTCGCACCATTTTGTCGGGAAGGGCACAGATCCGTGAATTTGTTCGTACCTTTATAAAAAAGTTCTTTACTTGATTTCTTAATCAAAATCGATTGAGGCTCTTCCCTGGGTAGGGGAAGATGAAAAAGGGAATGCATGTGAGCTGCTTTGAGGGCGGTAATTCATGAGCTGACGCGCAACTGTAATTCTGATCATGACGATGATGTCATGATAGTACGTCTATGCTCGATGACCCATTGTGCGGATGAGTCCGTGTGAGAAGGGGAGCATAGATCAGATAAGCCAGGAGACCTGCCTTTTTCGACCTGCAGCGCAAACTGTAGGATTTGACGTTGTTTTCGCGTGAAAGGGCAAGATGGTGGAAGCCATGATAGGCATGGTGTTTCCAATCTTTTTGTTCATCTGTGTCCATAAGGCAATGTGAAGTTGGGCTAAAGGCTTTTAACTAATCTCGAATTATTTAAAAGCTTTGAAAATGCTGTCGAAAAATTTGAACTACCCCAGAACGGGTAGCCATGGGGATCTAAAGAAGGGGTACCATGCACCCCTGCACTGTTGGGACATCTTGTCCATGCATCTGGGAGAATTGGCTAGAGAAGGGAAAAGGCAGGTGGAGTACACCATCTTGTCACACTACAAGCAGCAATACCGCTGGGTTTTTGATCTGGAGCACGCTTTGAAGACATCGTACGACGCATTGGTACTGACGGATGCCGACGTTGCCATTCAATGGGTCAATACGGGGTTTACCCAAATGACGGGCTACGGTAAGCAGGAAGTCGTGGGCAGAAGCCCCAAAATGCTGCAGGGACCCAATACGAAGGAAGACGCTCGAAGGCGGGTACGCCAGAAGCTGTACGATCAAGAGTCTTTCACTGAAGACTTGGTCAACTATCGGAAAACCGGCGAGGAGTACCTCTGTCGCGTGGAGATCCATCCGATCTTTGATGAAAGCAATCGACTCAGCCACTATTTGGCGCTGGAGCAGGAGCTGAAATAAGCTGAGGCGGACCCTCGTCTGCCGTTGTTTCGAGCCCATTGAGTGCTCATTGATTACCATCCACAACCTTCCAGGAGGTTCCATGGCGCGTGCTTGTCTTCGCACTTTTACTTTTCCTCCAGCGCGCTATGTCATGGTCTCCATTGATGAGAACCGTACAAGGATTCTTTTCGAAGGGAAATGTAAAGCATATTTCCAAATACCCTAAGAATTGAATATTTTACCTGTCTCAAATCCTTACCTAAACCGAACATTTTACTATGCCCTCGCTACTTTCTCGGCCCCTGGTCGTCCTTTTCTTGCTTTTCTCTGGTACGGCCATCAGTCAAACGCTCTCCACAGAGCAGTTGGACCAATTGGAATTTCGACATATCGGACCCATCGGTAATCGCGTCATCTCGGTCACCGGTATCCCCTCGGACCCCATGACTTATTACGTGGGTGCTGCCTCGGGCGGTATCTGGAAGACAACGGATGGTGGGTTGCAATGGCACCCGGTTTTTGACAAACAGCGTGTGCACTCCATCGGGGCATTGGCGCTAGCACCGAGTGAGCCAGAGATTGTGTATGCCGGTACGGGGGAGTCATTCATTCGATCCAACGTCTCCATCGGCAACGGGGTATGGCGCTCCACAGACGGCGGTGCCAACTGGACGCACCTCGGCCTGGAAAAAACCGGTCGCATCAGCCGGATCGTGGTGCATCCTACCAATCCGGAGGTAGCTTATGTCGCAGCATTGGGCCACGGCTATACCCCTCAGAAGGAACGTGGCATTTACAAGACGACCGATGGTGGAGCGACCTGGACCCAGGTGCTGCACGTGGATCAGAACACTGGGGACTCAGACCTGGTCATGGATCCATTCAATCCTCGCATCCTATTTGCCGGTATGTGGTCGCTTGAGATGAGGCCCTGGACACGGAAGAGTGGTGGCCCCGGCGGGGGGATCTACAAGTCGCTGGATGCGGGCGCCACCTGGACCAAGCTCGACGGGACCGGGCTGCCTGAGGGTGAGGTCGGAAAGATCGCCCTCGCGATGACTGCTGCGCAGCAAGGCAGGTTGTACGCTCTGATAGAAACAGGGGACGGTATTCCGCTCGATGGCGAACCCACCAATACTGGTGAGCTATGGAGATCAGAAGATCGGGGAGGGGCTTTTGCCTTGGTCAATTCCGATCGTGACCTCACCGGGCGCGGGGCCTACTACACACGATGTACAGCCTCACCGGACAATCCCAATGAAATCTATTTCTTCTCAGCCGCCTACGCCACCAGTATCGATGGTGGCAAGACGGCCACGCTAGCAGCACGTGGCACAGCGCCCAACTGGGACCATCATGACATGTGGGTAGATCCCACCAATGGTAACCGACAGATTGTGGTCGGGGACGGGGGTCTCTCGATTAGTCACAACCGAGGGAAGTCCTGGCATCGTGTACAGATTCCAGTCGCACAGCTGTATCACGTGACCACGGATACGGAGGTGCCCTACAACGTACTGACCAATCGGCAGGACGGACCCTCGATGAAGGGCCCCAGCCGCAGTCGCATGCAAGGCTTCTTTGGAGGCTTTATCGGTACCGGTCTTTGGCATGATGTGGGAGGCGGCGAGAGTGGCTTTGCTACCGCAGACCCGACCGACCCCAATATTGTATGGTCTAGTGCCTCCGGGTTTGGTGCCTTGGGAGGTGTCGTCGTGCGGTACAATGAAGAGACCGGTCAGTTTCGTCAAGTCGAAGTTTGGCCAGAACTGACCGCGGGAATGCCTGCGGCAGACGTAAAGTATCGTTTCCAATGGACTTTCCCACTATTGATTTCACCCCACGATAACAATACGGTCTACGTGGCCAGCCAGTATGTACATCGCACGACCAACGGGGGGCAGACCTGGGAGATTGTGAGCCCGGATCTCAGCCTCAACGACGCGAGCAAGCAACAGTTTTCAGGAGGACTGACCGGTGATAACATCGGGGTAGAGTATGCCAACGTGATCTATGCACTGGAAGAGTCTCCATTGAAAAAAGGCCTGTTGTGGGCGGGCACTAATGATGGTTTGGTGCATATCAGTCAAGACAATGGAGCTAACTGGACCAACCTCACCGGGAATATACCAGAAATGCCTGCGTACGGAGCCGTGCGCAACATCGAGACCTCCAAGTACGAAGAGGGGACGGCTTATCTGACCGTCGATGCGCATGAAATGGGGGACTTCAGGCCGTACGTCTACGTGACGACCAACTACGGTAAGTCGTGGAAGAAGATCACCTCGGGCGTTGAGGACAGTCCGTTGAGCTACTGTCGAATGATCAAGGAAGACCCGGTCAACGCCAATGTGGTCTATCTCGGCACGGAGAATGCGCTCTATTTCTCTCTGAACAAAGGGGCAAGCTGGCAATCGTTGATGACCAATCTGCCCTCCAGCCCGATGTATTGGATGGATATCCCAGAGCACTTCAACGACCTCGTTGTCGGTACCTACGGCCGAGGCATCTGGATCCTCGACGACTTGACGCCCATCCAACAGTTCACAGATAAGGTGGCCTCAGCTTCGATGCATCTGTTTGATCCCAAGGATGCGTATCGATTGCGACCTATTTCCATGATCATGCAGTTTTTCAAGGAAGCTTCTTTTGGGGACGATCCTCCAGCTGGTACCTCGCTGCACTACTGGCAATCCGGAGAAATGGAGGACAGCGTCTCGTTGGTCATTGCCAATGAAGCCGGGGAGACCGTACGAACCATCAAGCACAAAGGAACGCCGGGGATCAACCGCGTTTGGTGGGACTTTACCGAGGACCCAACCACCGCCTTGGTACTGCGCACAAAACCCATCTACGCTGAATGGTATCCAATGACCGATGATCGCACCCGCGAATCACTCGTGCCTCCATTGTCCCTCATGGCAAGTCCGGGGGTTTATTCCGTCACTTTGAAGGTAGGAGATACCGAGCAGACCCAAAGCTTCGAACTGATGAAAGATCCCAATACTGAGGGAAGCCTTGCCGACATTCAACAGCAGAAGGAACTGTTGGACAAGATCCGAACGGATTTTGAGGAGATGTCCATTGCTGTCAATGAGGCTGAAAAGCTACGCCGGCAGCTCCGGGACCTAATGCCAATGGTGTCGGGGGACGTGCTTGAGGATGTCAAGGCCCTGGATAGTGTCGCGACCCGCGTCGAGAACCAAATCCTCCAAATCAAACACACAGGCAAGGGTCAGGATGCCATTCGCCTACCTGGTATGATCATGGAGAAACTGGGCTATCTCGCCTCTACCGTCGCCATAGCCGACTTCAAACCTGCGGATCAGTATGTGGAAGTATACCAAAAGCTGCACGGCGAATGGTTGCAGGTGCAAAAGCTGTGGGAGGAAGTCAAAAACAAAGATGTGGCCTCCATGCGGGATACCATGAAAGAAAACGAGGTAGGTCCGCTCATCCTCGGTGAAGAAGATTGAAGTAATGCGAAGGACTTTCTGCAAATTGCAGGTAATTGAATAACTAACACTGAAAAACTACCTACTCAAGTACTTATGTCGTACAAGTCATTAACAAGTCATCTGGGCCTGGTTCTAGCAGTTCTGGTCTGCAGCTGTACCACCCAAACTACCACCACTACCGAGACCGAAACTGAAGAGGAGCTGATCAAAAGGGCGCTGGAAATCCACGATCGTGTGCTGACCGTGGACACTCATGCCGATACGCCGCTCCGGATGATTGAGCCGGGTTTCGACATGTCGGAAAGGCATGACCCGAATGAAACTGGATCCAAGGTAGACTATCCACGCATGAAGGAGGGAGGACTCGACGCGATCTGGTTTGCTGCATTTGTCGCGCAGGATATTCTCGACGATGATGGCAATACTCGCGCAAAAGCCTTGTGCTTGCAAATGATTGATTCCGTGGTGGCATCCACGGAGAGGAATTCGGACATTGTAG
>JBCCXG010000088.1:0-13287 GCA_039191945.1 Bacteroidota bacterium | reverse complement strand
CGTCTTTCAAGGGAGAACGGATGGGATCTTCGCAGCCTATCATGCTGACAGAGGCGACCTGCTTTGGGAGTGGGACGCAGGACTAGGTATATCTGCGCCGCCCATCACCTACAAAATCGATGGCAAGCAATACCTCGCCTTATTGGTCGGGTTTGGCGGAGGTTGGGCCCGCGGGGGTTGGGAGGCACATCAGCTGGGTTGGACCTACCGACGGCACACCCGCCGATTGGTTGTCTTCTCCCTGGAGGGTAATGCGAGGGTACCTGATCAGCCCGCGCCGTTTGTCCCCAAACCTCTTGTGATGGAAGACTTTCAAATCGATGAAGCGCTGGCCCGTATCGGCGAAAACAAGTATTGGAGCTGCTTCAATTGCCATGGCAACGACATGTTTGCCGGTGGCATGTCACCAGACCTACGTGCGTCGGTGATGGCACAAAACAAGCAAGCTTTCACTTCAGTGGTGCGAGATGGATTGCTGGCCAGCCGGGGGATGCCCGCCTACCCCGAGATCACGGATGCGGAGCTCGAGGGGCTGATGCATTTTATTCAGAAGCGGGCGCGAGAGACGATGCCGATGTACGAAGAATTGGTAGGAGTGAGATGATCTATCAGACAGCGTGCAAATTTTCGTCCTCCCAAGATGCAATACCGTCAAATGCGAGTTCTGCTGGAAAACAATGTATCTCATAGACCAGACTCCGTCCCGGAGAATAGATAACGGCAGTAATCAAACGGTCCGATAAACGCTGACCGGTAGAAAGAGAATCCACCATCACCGCATTAAATTCTCCTATCTTTACTTTCTTCGCACTAGACACTGACGTCACAGAAAGTATGAATGATCTGATCAAAAGAAGTTTGCCACACGTGATTGCGGTTGTGGTGTTTGTGATCACTACCATTGCCTTTTATTCTCCCCTGTTTTTTCAGAATCAAGAGATCTACCAGAACGACGTCTTGCAAGGTGTGAGCTCAGCCTCGGAGATCATTGCATTCCGAGAGAATACCGGCGAAGAAGCACTTTGGACCAATGCGATGTTTGGCGGAATGCCAGCGTATCTAATTAACGTAAAGTGGAGCACCGTCATCCCTACCGTCCAGCAGGTCATCAGCCTTTTCCTACCTTCACCAGCTGGAACCACCTTCCTTGCCTGCCTCTGTTTTTACATTCTTCTCATCGCTTTTGGGGTCAATCCCTACCTCGCTATTGCGGGTGGTCTGGCTTTCGGTCTCAATACTTTCAATATCATAAGTATAGAAGCAGGCCATATGTGGAAAGTGAGAGCAATCGCTTATATGCCGCTGGTACTCGCTGGAATCCATTTATGCCTGTCCAGGAAGAATATGCTCCTCGGTAGCGCACTGGCAGCCTTGGGAACAGCTCTGGAATTACAGGCCAATCATCTACAGATCACCTATTACCTCTTTTTCGTTATCGTGGGCTACGGACTGGTTCAGGTCTTTTTCTACATCAAAGAAAAGCAGGCGCGACTACTCATCAAGCCAGTAGCATTACTTCTTGTGGCAGGTGCATTGGGTGTATTCAGCAACCTGGGTAAAATCTGGTCTGCCTATGAATACGGGCAATACTCTATTCGTGGCAAGTCAGACCTGACGTCCAATAAGCAGTCCAGCGGCGGCTTAGATCGCGACTATGCCTTTTACTACAGTAGCGGAGTCTCGGAGAGCTTGACCTTTCTGATTCCCAGCTTCATGGGTGGTGCGAGTGTACAGCCGCTGGACCGAGACTCGGAGCTAGGCCAGTCTCTCAGAAGGAACGGAGCTCCACCTCAACAGCAAAGACAACTCACCCAACAAGCCCGGACCTATTGGGGAGACCAACCTGCAGTAGCTGGACCGATCTACGGTGGGGTGATCGTACTGTTCCTTTTTGTCTTGGGCATATTTTTCGTCGAAACCAAGTATCGGGTGTGGTTGATCGCTATCGGCGCCATTTCGATCATGCTCAGCTGGGGTAAGAATTTCTCCTCATTCAACTACCTGATTTTTGATGTTTTGCCGGGATACGATAAGTTTCGAGCGGTCTCAATGACCGTTTCCATCACGCTGCTGGTTTTGCCCCTGCTCGGCTTCTTGGCATTGGACCAAGTGCTAAAGGGCCCTTTGGCCGGCACCAACCAAAAGCGTTTCTTATATGCCGTTGGGATTACGGCAGGCTTGTCCGCTATCATTGCGTTGCTCGGTTCGTCAATATTTTCTTTCCGCGGCGCTGCAGATGCACAGCTACCTGATTGGTATCAGCAAGCGATCGTCCTGGATCGCCAGTCTTTGCAACGTGCTGATGCCTGGAGGTCCACCTTTTTGATTTTGGCCTTCTCTGCAGTGATCTGGTTTCACCTCAAAGGACGAATCAATCAGACGATCACTTTTGTCGTACTGGGTGCCTTGGTACTCATAGATCTCTGGGGTGTGGACCGTCGCTATATCAACGACGAAAACTTCCAAAGAAGGCCGGAGCAAACGTTCGCTCAGCAAAATGAAGCAGATGAAGTCATTCTGGCTGATGGTGACTTGCAGTATCGTGTATTGAATCTGCAAAATCCTTTCAATGAAGCCCGTACCTCAGCATTCCACAAATCAATCGGAGGCTACCATGGGGCCAAAATGAGGCGTTATCAGGAATTGATCGAGAACAAGCTCTCAGCGGAAATGCAGCGGTTGATCGAAGGACTGCAGAATGGCCAACGTGCCTTTGAAGATCTGCATACACTCAATATGCTCAATACGAAATACTTCGTTGCCGGACCTCAAAGAAATGCAGTGATCAGAAATGATGCGAGCTTGGGAGCCGCGTGGTTTGCCAATCAAGTTATCTCAGTTGGTTCCGCAGACGAAGAAATCGCCCAACTGGGAACCGTGGACAGTGGCACTACTGCCATCGTAAACAGCACCAACTTTCAGCTATCAGATTTTGGATACGATCCAAACGCCAGAATTGATATTGTAGAATATCAGCCCAATTATCTCAAGTATGAATACCAGAGTACTGACCCATCTTTCGCCGTCTTCTCCGAGATCTACTATCCTGTAGGATGGCAGGCCTACGTCGATGGAGTACCTGTACCGCATGTGCAGACCAACTATGTGTTACGGGGAATGGTAGTCCCTGCGGGCTCACATACCGTTGAGTTCCGTTTCGCACCTCGCGTCTATACCGCGGGCAATCCTATCGTATTCATTTCCTCGGTACTGGTGTTGCTTTGGATCGTCGGGGCTTTGGGCTGGACGGTAAAGGGCATTTTATCCAAATGATCTCGGTCATCGTATGTACCTACAATCGAGCACCATACATAGGCAAATGCCTTCGTCACCTTGCAGATCAGACGGCGAGCAAGACGAGTTACGAGGTAATTGTCATCGACAACAATAGCACCGACCAATCCTCCGAGCTCATCAAAGAAGCTATCCAGCGCCACCAAAATACTACTATAAGGTACTATCTCGAGACAACCGTGGGTCTGTCTCACGCAAGAAATCGGGGCATCAAAGAAAGCTCTGGCCGGGTCTTGGCTTTTGTGGACGACGATGCCTTCGCAGCACCCAAGTATGTAGCAGAGGTTGATAGGTACTTTGCGGATCACCCCGAAGTGGTAGCTGTGGGAGGAAAGATCGTCCCAGTTTATGAAGAGGAGGCGCCTGCTTGGATGACACACTATTTGCTGCCGCTGGTAGCTGCAGTTGATATGGGGTCATCATCCAAGCCCTACCCCAGGAATAAATTTCCTATAGGGGCCAATATGGCTTTTCGGTCATCCGTATTCGAGGAAATCGGGAACTTCAATCCAGCACTAGGCAGAATCGCCAATGAGTTGGGAGCCGGCGAGGAGAAGGACCTGTTTCTACAACTAAGAGCCGGCGGCGGACTCATACATTACGCTCCTGAGATCCTGGTCCGCCATATCATCCCTGCAAAGCGCCTTGAAGAAAGCTACATCCGTCGGATGGGGCAAGGGGTGGGCCGTAGTGAGCGTCAGCGACTTACCACCAAACCCACCGGGCAGGTTTTCAGAAAAATAGTTAGCGAAATGGTCAAAACGATAGGAACAATTGTACTTTTCATCGCCTATGCGCTGCAAGGAAGGCTCCAGGCCGCTACCATGTTGGTGAAGTTTCGTTTTTGGGTCTTACAAGGTCTCATTCAATGACGAGAAAACAAGAGATCATCGTTGCGATTCGAGATGGAGTGCTGGGGATTATCAATGGGGCACTCTCCTTGCTAAGGATCATGGTATTATCCGGATCACCCTCTCGTGTCCAATTGCCCCATGAAGGACCCTCAGAGGTCGTAATATTGGGAAATGGTCCCTCTTTGCGTGGCTTTTTGGAACAACACTTAGGATTCCTGGAAGGTAAGGCCTCGATATGCGTTAACCTCTTTGCCATGTCGGAGGAGTATGAGAAGATCAGACCAGAGGTCTATGTAATCTCAGCGCCCGAATTCTTTCTGGATGATCAGTTCGAAATGTTCGATAAGAGGAGAAAGGAAGGACTCCGAGTCATTGCTTCAAAGACTTCCTGGCCCATGACCCTGTACGTACCCATGATGGCGAAAAGGCTGAAGAAATGGAAGAAGAGCTTTAAGGGAAATAGCCACATCACCTTTGCCTATTTCAATAACACACCAGTCGAGGGCTCGGCTGTGACGCTATGGGCGATGAGACGTCAGTTGGGAATGCCCCGACCTCACAATGTCCTCATCCCCTGCATCAGCTTATCCATATACCTGGGATTCAAGCGTCTGTATCTCACCGGGGTAGAGCATTCTTGGCTTAATGAGATAGTGGTCAATGAAGACAACGAGGTACTGGTCACTCAAAAGCATTTTTACGACAAGCATAAGGAGCAACTCCAACGAGGCGTGAAGTCCGAACTCACTCAGCCGATGTTCAAAGGGATAAAGCTTGAAAAGCGACGACTACACGAAGTGATTGAAAAATTCTATCTGAGTTTCAGATCCTATTGGGAGTTAAAACCGTACGCGGAGGATCAAGGTGTTGTGATCATCAATGTTACTCCGGACAGTTACATAGATGCTTTTGATAAAAAGTCGGTTCAGTCGATCATGTCCGAGGACAAGACAGCGTGATCCTCCTGTCGACCGATCTTAAGGCAGCTAAGACAATGCCCAGCATATAATGTACTGCCTAAGGTCGCTGAGCGGAAAGCAGCGATCATGTGCTACTTCGTGAGGTTCCTTGCCATCAAATACCAAACAAAAGGCACCTTTCGGTACTTATGATTCCGCAAGTTGGTGGCTCATCATGGCGCAAGGCATCTCACAATACGAATTCAAGAGAGACGACAAGGCAGCAGGATCGATTAAGCTGGATACGATGGAGAGCATCTACGATGCATCCGATGGCGCTACTGACGCACCCCACCGTCACGAGTACTTTACCGTACTCTGGGTACAGGAGGGTGAGGGCACCCACTTAATAGATTTTAATGAGTATGCATTGGGAAAGGACCAGGTCTTCTTCGTAGCTCCAGGTCAAATCCATCAGGTGCAGACCACCCGTCGTCCACGAGGATGGGTCATGACTTTCCATCCGGACTTTCTGATCGAGTCCGGAATCGATAGCGGTTTCATGACCAAGATCAATTTATTTCGTCAATACAGCGACAGCCCTCCTATTGAGCTGATAGCTCATGAGCGATTGGTCAAGATCATGGATTTGCTTCGCGATTGCTTTCAAGACGAATCGCCCTACAAAAGTGAAGCCCTGGGGGCTACACTGCAGCTCTTTCTGATCGAATGCCTGCGACAGGCAAGGGATCGCGAACCGGTCGAGGATGAAGCTAAGTCATGCGTGCTGATTGATTTCAAGAATGCCGTCGACCGTGACTTTGCAGCTAGGCACAAGGTATCAGAATACGCTGAGCAACTGTTCATCACGCCGAAACACCTGAATGAGGTCATCAAGTCCTCCATCGGCATTACGGCCAAAGATTACATCATCGACCGCATACTCACCGAGGCGAAACGCCTCCTCATCCACACCAACATGACTGTCAAGCAAATTGCCTTGACCCTAGGCTTCTCCGAGCCTTTGCACTTCAACAGCTTTTTCAAAAAGCGGGTCGAACAAACACCATTGGAGTTTCGAAAATCTAAAGCCTCCTGAGGTGTCATTTGTATAGAGGTTCAGGAGCTTTTTGTAATACCCTTGCTCATCTAGCACCGTTAATAGATGTAGATACATAGAAAAGAAAGGAATTGACAATGAACACTGTATTGCATAAGGCCAACACGAGAGGACACGCCAACCATGGCTGGCTGAACTCCCATCACTCTTTCAGTTTTGCCAACTATTACAACCCCGAAAGGATCAACTTTGGCGCGCTTCGAGTATTGAACGATGATCACGTGGCCGCAGGGAGGGGATTCGGAACACATCCCCACGATAACATGGAAATCATTTCGATCCCTCTTGCCGGTGATCTAGAGCACAAAGACAGCATGGGCAACGCCGCCGTCATCAAGGAGGGGGACGTACAAGCCATGAGCGCTGGTACTGGCGTATTTCATAGCGAGTACAATAAGAATACCGACAAAGAGGTGAAGTTTTTGCAGATATGGGTATTCCCCAGAGAGCGAAATGTGACGCCTCGCTATGATCAAATCTCTATCAAAGATCTTGAGAAGCCCAATGAACTCTACCAGGTATTGTCGCCTGATAAAGATGACGCCGGCGTTTGGATCAATCAAGATGCGTGGTTCCACATGGGGACATTTGATCAGGAGACAGCGGTCAACTATGAACTAAAAAAGCCAGGGAACGGTGTGTACGCCTTTGTTTTGGAGGGAGATGCAGAAATCGTCGGGCAGGATCTTAGTACGCGAGATGCTATCGGCGTTTGGGACACTGAAAAAGTGACTTTGAAAGCTAATGAAGGTACTCGGGTACTTTTCATGGAAGTACCCATGCAGGTAGCCGTCTAATCGATGAAGGCCACAAAAAGCGTACTGGTCATGAGCACCGACGAGAAAATCTCGAAGTTGCTCATGCGACTAATTGGTGAGATGGATCAGTTTGAAGGACTCCTGTGTCCATCCATCGATGAGCTACCCACCCTGCTGGCAGCTCATGATTTTGATATCTTGCTGCAAGGAGCGGGCTTCTCTGAAGCCGAAGAGCAACGGATCAGTGCACTTGTCAGGAGTAGAGACCCAAAAACGGCCATCGTCAGTCACTATGGTGGTGGCAGTGGGTTGCTCTACGCCGAACTGGCTGGCGCACTCAATGCACTTGGAGGAAAAAATGGAATTTGAAATCAAGCAAAAGGAAGAGGGCGTCGATGGCGCCTACTACATCGAGGACAAGGAAAAGGAGATTGCGGAGATGACGTATCGCCGAAGGCCGGACAAGATCTTGATCCTTCATACGGGTGTCGAAAGGGAATACGGAGGGCGTCGCCTTGGCTACAACATGGTCGTTCGGGGCGTAGAAGACGCGCGCAAAGGAGGATATAAGATCAAGCCCTATTGCCCATTTGCCAAGCGAGTGATTGAAGGAAATCCCGATTTCCACGATGTACTAGACTATACCCCCTCGGTTTAATGCTGTACACGCCGAGGGCAGCGAAGCACGTTAGTGCGACTCAGCTGCAAGACTCACCGAACTTTATCAAATGACGATTCTGCCCTTGGAACGATAAATGATTGGACGTTCCTCCCCCCTCGGATCCATGAGCAGCTCAATCTCCTCACCGGGCTGCAACAGCCGGTGATTGGCCGGATTGGTACAAATCATCACAAAAATCTCAGAAGATCCATCCCCGCTCTCGTAGGTTACCTTCACATTGATGCAGGGTTGGCCATTGATGTAACTGTCCGTAGTCAATAAGTCAAGCACGGTGGCTTTCTCAATGGTCCAAGTATCTTTCACCGCTTCGATCGCCCTTTGGTTCCAGGTCTTATACGTTTCCCGCTCCCTGACCACGCGATCGGGACGCACATGATCGGGAATGTCGACGTCTACAGCCCGTAGTCTGATGGTTATTCGTGGGCTGACTTGGTCGGGAAATGATGCCAATGCAGTCTCCGATAGATCAAGCTCTTTCAAACTTTTCATATTCCAAATAGCCGCGGGGACCGACATCAGCGGATTGCCGGCCAGGTTAAGGTGCGTGAGCGACTCCATGTCCGCAATCTCTGCAGGAAGTGAGCCCAGCTCATTGTTGGCCAAGTTGAGCGATTTCACATTCTTCAATTGGCCCAGCTCAGCGGGAAGTGTCCGAAGCTGATTGTCCGCCAGGTTCAGACTCGTGAGACTGGTGAGCTTTCCAACCTCCGCAGGTATTTCTTGTAACTGATTCCGGGCGAAGTCCACTTGTTCGACTCGCGGCCATTGAAACAATTCAGGGGCCAGTCGCACAATCCCATTGTTATTGATGTGAATGTCGCGTAGCTCGGGCATTCGGCCCATCTCAACAGGAAGGGTTTCAAGTCCATTGTGTCGAAAAGTCATCCATTTGATGTCCAAGTCAAAAAAAGCCTCTGGGAAACCGTCGATTCGTACCCCTTGGAGTACAAAGCGTCCCAGGTTCTCAAGTTGGTCAATCTCTTCCGGGATCTCGCCACCCACGCCGAGATCCGGAGCGAGCGTTAGACGAAAGTCACTGTTGTTGCGCAAATCCAGCTTGTTGGTACCATACCATTGCTTACCGTCAAAAGCATTGTACAGCGCCACAAACGCCTGGCAGTCCATCTCGGTCTCTCCCCACCGAATGGCAGGATCGCTGCAGTCAATGCCCTCGTAGGCAATGCTGTAGTCCCCCTCCCTGGGCTGCCGGTTCTGGGGTCCGCAAGATGCAAAAACAACAAAGGCGACGATGGTAAAAACCGCGAAGGATGGATTGGGTCGTATGGACATTTCAAAGTATTAAGAGTGGACAAGATACATCGCATGGCCGAGTCTCTCTCCTAAGGTAACCGATACCGACGAATGGACTGTTCGCAGTACTCACAAAGCCCGATGAGCTGGTTTGCATCGACGACCACTAAATCCACCAGGTCTTCATCTAACAAATATTGTACCTCCAACTCCATCGTGCTCTCATCAAAAACAAGCAAGCGCATCTGTTCTTGGTCAGCAGATGGCCAGTGTGGATTCGGATTTTACAAGGTGCATATAGCTTCGCCTGATTAAGAAGTGGGTATTGGTTCATGAGCAATGGCCAACAACTCACCTTGAGCCCCAACAATAACTTCGGAAAATCGCGAGAAAAGTGACGACCGCTTTGAAACCTGCTTTCAATGAGATCGGTTACCAAACTATATGAAAAGCAACATTATCCTGTCGGTCCTACTTCAAGTATTCATCCTTTGGACAGCAACATCCCAAACCACATGGCTTCCCGACTCTTCCCAAGTCACCTTTTATATTAAAAATGCCGGCTTTCGTGTCGAGGGTTCTTTCGAGGGATTGGAGGCGGATATACGTTTTGATCCTAGTCACCTTGAAGATGCCTCTATCTCCGCCAGTATCACCGCAGCGACCATTGATACGGGCATCAAGCTGCGAGATAAGCACCTGCGCAAATCCGACTATTTCGACGTCGAGCGGTACCCGATGATTACCATGTCTTCAAGGGCATTTAGAAAAAAAGGAAATGAATACGAAGCCGACTTTTTATTATCACTCAAAGGGGTGGAAAGAGAGGTGATTATGCCTTTTTCATTCCAAAATGAAAGGAAAAAAGGACAATTTGAAGGAACGCTACGGATCGATCGCCGGGACTATGAGGTTGGAGGGAAAAGTCTCATGCTCTCTGACGATGTGGAGATACAGATATGGGTACAAGTAAAGAGAGGCGACGTTGAGCGGAATTAATTTTTTCTTTCGTTGTCAACAATCATAATCTCAACCTGAGTGTTCTACTTATGTATGAATCTATCAGGTGGTAGAAGCTTGTTGACCGTTTTACTTTGGGTCTTGTTCTCCTGCGGCGAAAAACCGCCAGCAACACCGGCGGCAACTTTGACCGAGAGGCTATCATTGGTCCGAGATGGGGATCGACTCTTGGTCAAAACCAACCTTGAAGCCTATCAAATCCATCAAGTGAACGCCAGCGGCTCGAGAAAACCACTGTTGGTCAAAAATGGAGTTTTGGACTTAGCGCCTATGGACGACCGTTCTTTGTTGTCCGTCTCAACCCCAGAAGACACCTTCTTTGTCATGGAAAGGCACTTTCCCGACCTGGATGGGCCCCATAACCTACGGGACCTCGGTGGACTATTCACCGAGGATGGCTACCAGGTCCAATGGGGTAAGCTCTTCCGATCTGATAAACTCTCTGAGGTCTCAAAAGAGGATCACAGCCGTCTCGCTCCTTTGGATCTTCATACGATCGTAGATTTTCGCCTGCCCGCTGAGGTGGGTACTGATCCAGATCGGTGGCCTGGCCTCGACAACATTGCACATGTAAGCCTAGCGATTGGGGATACGACCCGCGGCCTGGCAACTTGGCTCGCCGAAATCAAAACGCCGGATTTTGACCCGGATACGATGATGTATCAAGTCAATGATGCACTTGCCACCACCTACGCACCGCGTTTTCGGGAGTTTAGCGAAATGCTCCTGACAGACTCCAACTACCCACTACTGTTTCACTGCACCGCTGGTAAGGATCGAACAGGTTTTGCTGCCGCGATCATTCTCATGGCATTGGGCGTGGATCGGCAGACGATCATGAATGAATACCTCATGACCAATCACTATACGCATACCCGGGTAGAAAAGAATGTGCGAAAGGCGGTGCTGTTTGTTGGGTTAGATGCTGAGAGCATCCGACCGCTCATGGGGGTACGAAGCATCTTCTTGCAAGGTGCGTTCGATGCCATCGATGAACAATTTACCTCACAGGAGCAATTCCTATGTGAAGCTATGGGCCTTTGTCAAGATGAAATCGAGCAACTGAAAAGCCAACTATTGTACAAGTATGGCGGGGATGAGATAGATGATACGCTCGCCCTACAGCTTAGGGCAGATGAGGCCCTGACCGCCCTGGCCACCATGGATATGAAAGCGCTCACGGGTTTGATTCACCCCGTACAAGGGGTTCGGTTTTCTCCTTATGCTACCGTACGCCCAGAAAGTGATCAAACGATACGCACGAGGGATTTGCGCCAGGTGCTAGGACTCACTATTGCCCTGAACTGGGGGAACTTTGATGCTACCGGTGAGACTATTCACTTATTGCCACGCGAGTATTTTGACCGATTTGTAAACGACGCCGACTACCATAAAGCAGAGAAGACGGGTTGGAATGAGCGAATCGGCCAAGGGAACAGCATTCACAACATTCCTGAGATCTACCCGGAAGCTCAGTTCATCGAATACCATTTCTCTGGATTTGACGAACGATATGGCGGCATGGACTGGAAGTCCCTTCGCTTAGTATTCGAAGCCTACGAAAAGCAATGGTATTTGGTCGGGGTTGTACACGATCAATGGACCAGCTAGCACCAACCCTACTTCTTGCCTCTGGCGGAGCATAAGGGACTCTTTTTTCAAATGGACTCAACCCGGATATTCGAGCCATTCGTAGTACTGCATTACGAAAGAGAAAACAGCCACCCAAAATTGAGCGGCTGTCCCGTCGTTGTGAATTGCATACCTAATCACATAGGTATTTCTTCATATACGCTCCCTATTTAAGGCGTACTATTCCCTGCCAAAGTAGGTCGTCACCAGATGCCAAGACCCTCACGATATAGACACCTCGAGGAAGGTTGCGCACATTCATCGTGATTGCATTGCTAGCCATCCTTTGGTCCCGCACCAAAACGCCTTGGAGATTGAGCAACTGAGTGCGGAAACCTCCTGTTGCCATCACAATCAGCTCATCTGATACAGGATTAGGGTAGACCTCAGTCCGAGTTGCGGCACTCAACGACAGGATCTGCTCTTCTAGCAAGACAAAGGTCGCCGTGTCCACACCTGCATAGTTGATTTCATCCACGGTAGCGATCACCTGATAGGTACCGGTCATCGAAGGGGGTAAAGTATCCCCATCATAAGTCAAAACGACATTGAGGTCGGGAGGATCAGTGGTCACCTTGGGTTGTCGAGAGGTGCCATCGGCTTGTTGCTCCAACTCGGTTAGGGTGATGGTCGCTTGGGCTTGAGTCACGGTCAGTGTGCCTGATTCGAAGGCAAAGTCATAGTTATTGTCAGTGCCACCAGACACTGAAATAGCATAGGTTCCAACGTCGCTTTGCGCATCGGCGACGGTGCTGGCGATTGGTAAACTGTCAAGCTCGTTCGTATCATCGCCATTGATAAACCCTACGTAGCTAAGCGTCAAGGAAGGGTTGGGAGCGCCAAAGCCACGAATTTGATCATCTGCTACTACCATAAGACTGGCCTTGGTCACGGTCAAAGTAGCCTGCTCAAAAAAGAAGTTGTAGTTGGGAGCGACACCGCCGGTCGCGGTGATTGCATAAGTACCTGCATCACTTTGAGGCGTTGCCATGGAGGTGGGTGTAGGCGCTTCGGCAATTACGGTTTCATCCTCCCCGTTCACGAAGCCTTGGTACTCAAAGGTAAAGGTGGGATTGGTCTGGCCATATATACGACTGGCATCCTGTAGGAGCACCCTCAAATTAGCAGGGCCCACCTCTAGTTGACCCGACTGATTTGTAACCTGATAATTGGCCAATCGGCCATCTGGATCCTGCAAAGTAGCAGTGATCTCATAGGTTCCCAAGGAGTCAGGATCCGCACTGGTCGCGTAAGTGGCAGTGATGTTATCCCCATTAACCACTCCAGAAATTGTCCCGGTGAGCAGGGGCAAAGTGTCACCATACGCAATCGTAAGGTTGTTGGGCTGCACGACGAGGCTAGCGGCGCCAACGGTAAACGTCCCATCGTTCGTTACCAAATTGTAGTTAGGCAAGCGAGTGTCAGGATCGTTGACCATGGGCTGGATGGGGAAAGTGGCAATACTGTCGCCAGTAGCGGTGGTCGTATAGGAAACGGTGATGTTGTCCGAATAGTAATCAGCATTGGCCAGACCAACGACCGTGCCCTCAAAAGTAGGAAGTACCGCGCCGTAGGCCCCGGTGGTGTCATTGGCAGTGACGGTCAGGCTGCGTTGATTAACCATACCATTGACTGTGGCCTGGGTACCTCCAAGCCCTAGATCATCACTCAACGTAGAAGCTTGCAATTTGAAAGATACTGCACCTGTCTGAAGGGGCAGCACCCTGATACTGTCGATGGAAGTGGGTAGGAAGGAGTTCTCGACAACCTCCGTGGT
>JBCCXG010000087.1:0-13351 GCA_039191945.1 Bacteroidota bacterium | reverse complement strand
GAGCCTCGGCCGTTTGCGATAGAGACGATAGCTCAAAGGCAACATCCCTCGTGCGGCTGCATCATTCATTTAATATATACTTTCTGCTCAAGGGTTTATTTTTTGCCCCTCTTGGAACAAGATATATACCTCAAGTACATACAATTCAACCCTCAGGACCCGCACCGATACTATGAAGAGGTATTGCACATGTTCGAAAGCCCTGGCCGCGTACTTGTCTACTCCCTTTCCTTTGTTTTTCTAGGGCTACACTTGTCGCATGGCTTTGAATCCGCCTTTCAGTCTGTGGGTGCAAACCATGAAAAATATACACCGGCCGTTAGAAGTTTTGGCAAGCTCTATGCTATCGGCATACCTGCTGGGTATACTTTTATTGCAGTTTTTCATTTTGTAAATTCACTGTAGAATACAGATCAAATGATACCATTAGAAACCAAGGCAAAGCCCGCAAGGAAAGTCATCCTTGACTCAAAGATCCCCGAGGGGTCCATTGATCAAAAGTGGACGACCTATAAGAATAATATCAAGCTGGTCAATCCCGCCAATAAGCGAGGAATTGATGTGATCGTTGTGGGCACGGGTCTGGCTGGAGGTTCCGCGTGTGCAACTTTGGCCGAGCTCGGATACAATGTCAAGGCTTTTTGTTACCAAGATTCTCCTCGCAGAGCGCATTCCATTGCAGCACAGGGTGGTATCAACGCGGCTAAAAATTATCAAGGAGATGGTGATTCGACCTTTCGACTCTTTTATGATACAGTGAAAGGTGGAGACTACCGCTCTAGGGAGGCCAATGTTCATCGGTTAGCAGAGGTATCAGCAAATATTATCGACCAATGTGTTGCACAAGGTGTGCCTTTCGCCAGAGACTACGGCGGTCTATTAGATAATCGATCATTTGGTGGAGTACAGGTATCCAGAACATTTTACGCCAAAGGACAGACCGGTCAGCAACTGCTACTTGGTTGTTATTCCGCGATGTCCCGTCAGATTGGGAAGGGGAAAATAGCGATGTACAATCGACACGAGATGATGGATCTGGTCATTGTCGATGGTAAAGCACGAGGTATCATCGCCCGAAACCTGGTCACTGGTGAAATAGAGCGACATTCCGCACATGCGGTGGTGGTGGCTTCTGGCGGATATGGAAACGTATTTTTCCTATCAACCAATGCCATGGGATCGAACACTTCAGCAGCCTGGAAGATTCATAAAAAGGGGGCATTCTTTGCTAACCCTTGCTTCACCCAAATTCATCCGACCTGCATACCCCAACATGGTGACCAGCAATCGAAGCTGACTTTAATGTCAGAATCCCTAAGAAATGATGGCCGCATTTGGGTCCCTGCGAAGAAGGAAGACGCTGAGGCGATCCGCGCCGGCAGGTTAGATCCACGTAATATAAGAGAAGAAGATCGCGACTACTATCTGGAGCGGCGATATCCATCTTTTGGTAATTTGACGCCTAGAGATGTTGCGTCCAGAGCAGCCAAAGAAAGGTGTGATGCTGGTTTTGGTGTTGGAACCAACGATACCGGAGAGGCGGTTTATTTGGACTTTGCCTCTGCGATCACTCGATACGGGCAAGAGCAGGCCAATATCCAGGGAAAGCATGATGCCTCGGCAGAGGAGATACAGCAAATGGGGAAAAAGGTGGTCGAAGCCAAATACGGCAACCTCTTTCAAATGTATGAGAAGATCACCGCCGACAACCCATATGAGACACCGATGAAAATCTACCCGGCAGTCCATTACACAATGGGCGGCGTTTGGGTTGATTACAACTTGATGACCACCATCCCGGGCTGCTACGCCATCGGTGAGGCTAACTTTTCGGACCATGGAGCCAATCGACTCGGTGCATCAGCGCTGATGCAGGGTCTGGCAGACGGCTACTTCGTCTTGCCCTATACCATTGGAGACTACTTGGCGGATGACATTCGTACGGGAGCCATACCGACTGACCTGCCTGCCTTCGATGAGGCTGAGCAAAAGGTAATCGAAGAGATTGAGCGCTTTCTGAGTAACAATGGTTCGCACTCCGTGGACTACTTCCACAAACGACTTGGAAAGATCATGTGGAATCAGGTAGGTATGAGTAGAAATCGAGCAGGCCTAGAAGATGCCATTGCCTCCATCGCAGAGTTGCGCGAGGAATTTTGGCAGGACGTACGTGTGCCTGGTTCCAACGATATGAACCCAGAACTTGAAAAAGCCGGACGCGTTGCTGATTTCCTTGAGCTCGGAGAGCTTTTTGCGAGGGATGCATTGGAACGAGAAGAGTCATGCGGTGGCCACTTTCGGGAAGAGCATCAGACAGAAGATGGGGAAGCAGTAAGGGATGATAAGAAATATGCTTTTGTCTCCGCTTGGGAGTACAAAGGGGAGCCCTCAAAGGCAGAAATGCACAAAGAGGATCTCATTTATGAAAATATCGAGATGAAGGTGCGGTCTTATAAATAAGAGAACACCAACATTTATAACTAAATATAACTACATGTCAGGTAAGAAAGGATTGGATCTAACGCTCAAGGTTTGGCGGCAGAAAGGTGAGAAAGAGAAGGGCCGGATGGAGACCTACCAGGTGAATGAGATTTCACCGGATAGTTCTTTTCTGGAGATGATGGATATCCTAAATGAACAATTGATCAACGAGGGTGATGAACCTGTGGCGTTTGACCATGATTGTAGAGAAGGTATCTGTGGATCTTGTTCTTTATTTATCAACGGTGAGGCGCACGGACCGGGACGGGCGATTACTACCTGTCAGCTGCACATGCGGGAGTTCAACGACGGAGATACCATTTACATTGAGCCTTGGAGAGCCAAGGCATTTCCCGTCATCAAAGACCTAATCGTGGATCGCGGAGCGTTTGATCGGATCATGTCAGCAGGTGGTTTTGTCAATGTGAATACATCGGGCAATACTCAGGATGCGAATGCCTTGCCGATACCGAAAGAAGATGCGGATAAAGCATTCGACGCAGCGACTTGTATAGGTTGTGGAGCTTGTGTCGCCACTTGTAAAAATGCTTCTGCAATGTTGTTCGTCTCAGCGAAAGTATCGCAGTTTGCATTGCTTCCTCAAGGGAAGGTTGAGGCTTCTGAACGCGTCCAGAACATGGTCAAACAAATGGATGATGAGGGATTTGGCAATTGTACGAATACAGGGGCATGCGAAGTCGAATGTCCAAAAGGAATTTCTCTTGAAAACATTGCACGGATGAATCGAGAATACATCCGTAGCAGTTTGAGCTAAAAGAATATTGACATTCATGCAAAACCCTGATCAGGAAATTGGTCGGGGTTTTATATTTTTCGGGCATCATACTTTTTTGGATCTCGTAGAGTTCTTGTAAGTACCTAAGGCCATCAACACTACTTTGAGACTGCTGCTAATCATCACTGCTGTCGTTCTACTACTGGGAGCGGGATATTTTACTTACGACCGATGGGCGCTCAACAAAGACCTGAGCCCCTGGAACTTCGTCCCCTCTACCGCGGCGGTGGTGTACGAGTCGAATGGGTCATTTGCAGCCCTGGAGCATCTGCGTGGTGTGCCACTATGGGGCACGCTGACTCAAATGGGGGGCTTTTCCGCCATGGAAGCATCGGTCAACGAGCTCTCGACGATTACCAATAACCGGCTCGGTGCCGTACTTGAAGGCAACCAACTCCTGATTGCTCTGCATGCGACCTCTCGCAATGCCTTTGATATGCTCTATGTGCTGGAAGTAGGCTCCATCGAAACCCTCAATGAGCTGGGAATGATCCAAGAGCACTTCGAGAAACGAGAGTTGCAGAAAAAAGTAAGGAACTACCTCGATTTTAAGATCACGGAGATCTCGGATGGCACGAAGTCTTTCGCTTTCATTCTTCATAAAAATTTCCTAATCGGCAGCTTTAGTGCCTTTCTGGTAGAGGATGCTATTCGGACCTATGAGCAATCCACCGCAAAATCTTTCCAGCAGTCTTTTAGCGAACTCAATTCCATCACCAAACTCGAGAAGGATCAAGGCAACCTATACATGAACTACCCGAGCCTCGTGGGACTTTTTGGCATTTTCGCTGACGGTACGGATCTGCACCTCGGAAAATCCGGATTTCTCGACTTGACGGTGCAAGAGCGGTCCATAGAAATGAACGGGTTCACCGTCATCGACAATCAGCGCAACTCTTTTCTCCAGCCTCACCTGAATGTACGACCAGGTGGGTTTGACATGGGATCGGTTATCCCCCTGCAAACCGCTTACGTCTTACATTACTCGTTTGATGATCCCGAGCAGTGGGGCCGACAGTACCAGCAGTACCTCAGCAGCAATGACCCAGAGGCCCTCACCAAAGCCAGGGACCTGCAGGCGACCGCGGATTTCGACGTCAACTACCTCTATGAACTCATCGACGAAGAACTGGGCCTATTACACTTTGAAGGCATCGCCAATACCTACAAAGCCTTTGTGATGGAGGTCAAAGATCCAAAGGCTGCACTGAAGCACTTCGATGACGTGGCTAATCAATTTGCGAGAACCAACGGTGATACCCTGTACACCGAGTACATTGAGAATACAGCGGTGCGGTTATTGGCGGCTCCCGAGTTTCCGCAGGCAATGCTCGGCAGTGTCGCCCAGGGGTTCCCCTCCTCCTATTATTTCAACTACGACAAGTTCATTGTCTTTGCCAACTCGCTCACGCTCCTTAAGGAGATCATTACCTCGATCCGAGAAGAAAATACGTGGTTCAAATCCTTGAGAAAAAACGCCTTCCTGGAGCGAGTGAATGACGCTTCAAACATTTCAGTTTTTATCAATACACCTGATTTTTGGCCACGACTTTCTAAGCACATCCGACCCCACTGGGAAGAATACTTTCAGGAGCATTCTAAACTAATGCGCAGCATCGACAATGTCGGTATACAATTCAGCCAGGTTGACGGCAGGTTCTTTACCAATATCGTCGTGGCGCAGAGCGAGGTGCCTTCCTTTGCTTCCAGCTCCCCACTCCCTGCGAAATCTGTCGTATTTGGCCAGCCGATCACCACCAAACCCTTCATATTACGCAATCGCTCAAGGCGTCCAGAGATCCTGTTGCAGGATGAAGGTAACGTCCTCTATCACCTCGATCGTGACTTCAATATCAACTGGAAAGTCGAGCTCCAGGGTCCTATCGACGGCAATATTGTGCAGCTGGACTACTACCGAAATGGTGCCCTTCAATATGCCTTTGTAGCGGGGAATCAACTGCATATCATGGAAGCCAACGGGACCTTCCTTGGTGGGTTCCCAAAAAAGGTAGCCGACATGGAAACACTTACCCACTTCGGACTGATCGACTATGATGGTAGCAAGCGGTACAGGATGACTTTCACGGACGGGAACGGAACACTTTACCTGACGGACAAAGACGGCAAGCCGCTTCCCGGCTGGAAGCCTAAACGTTTTTCCAAGCCCCTCAGTGCACCGCTCCGACATCAACGCGTGGGCAAGCGGGATGTGATGATCGTGACGCTGACGTCTGGGGATATCCACCTCTTCAACCGCCGAGGCCAAGAGATGAAGGGCTTTCCGATCCTGCTGCGCTCCCCAGTAGAGAGCACCTATCACCTATCAGCATCCAGCAACTTCGGAAATACTGAACTCACGTCAGTCACCGTAGATGGAGAGATATGCACGATCAATTTCAACGGGCGGGTGATGAGAAGGGATCAACTCTTCAAAGAAGCAGCCAATGTACAGTTCTCAACGCTAGGAGATATCACAGGCAATCACTTGTTGGTGACCTCATGGAATGACAACAACTGGATCGTGATGGACACAAATGGCAAGAGTCTATTCCAAAAAAACTACCTCCGGGGCAATGAAATCTTCCAGCAGTTTTATCGCATCTCTGCGGGCAAGGAGCTCATTCTTTTGGGAGATAAAGCGGCGCAAAACCTCTACCCTTTTGACCTCGACGGTGAGATGCTCACCGGAGGGCCTATCCAATGCTCCCAGCCCATCAGTATGCTTTATAGCTCCAGACAGGATGCATTTACCCTGTACGTGGCTTACGGCAATGAGCTCAGGCAACATGAAATCAATGCGAGGTAATACGCTAAAAGACAAAGGGTATGAGCCATTTAGCGTGACCCATACCCCCCACATCATGTTACTGATTTCAACTTCACGGTAGTGTATTCATGACCTCAAAGCGTTGGGTGAACTTATACTTTTACCGTCTTCCATCTACCCCTTCTGAAAATCAGAATCGCTACCACGGCGTGTATCGAGTGGGCCACGGCGATTGAGACGAAAACACCGGTCTCCTCCCACCCCCATGGTATCGCCAAGAGGTAGGCAAACGGAATCTGAAAAAGCCAGAATACGCCAATATTGATATACATTGGAGTCTTCGTATCTCCCGAACCGTTAAATGCCTGGGTCATCACCATCCCATAGGCGAAGAAGAGGTACCCCAGGCAAATGATCTTCAATGAATCGATAGCGATAGCCTTTACCTCCTCTCCTTGCTTGAAGACACTGATGATCGGGTCAGCGAAAGCAAAGAATATGGCAGAGACGATGCCGAGGAACACCATGCAATAAAACGCTGTCTTCCACACGGATCTTTCCGCACGCTCTGGTTGATTCGCACCCAGGTTCTGACCAACAAGGGTCGCTGCCGCATTGGACATCCCCCAGGCGGGTAAGATGGTGAAGACTATGACCCTAAACGAGATCTGGTAGCCCGCCACTGCCTCGGTACCAAACACAGAAATCAGGCGGACTAGAAAGATCCAACTGGCGGACTCGATCAAGAACTGCCACACACCACCGAAGGAAACCTTTAAGATTTCCCAAATGGTTTTGAAACGAATGACAATATTCTTCGCCGTCAATCGAATCAACGAGGAGCCGTTGACCAAGTGATAGATCTGGTACAGGACGCCAATACTTCGTCCTGTTGTCGTAGCGATGGCTGCCCCCATCACTCCATAAGCCGGAATAGGACCCAGCCCAAAGATGAGGATGGGATCCAAAATGATATTTAATCCATTGGCCAAGATCAATGATCGCATAGCAATGGACGCATCACCAGCTCCGCGAAAGATCGCATTGATAACGAAGAGGAGTATGATACTGACGTTACCCGCAAACATAATTCGGGTATAGCCCACTCCCTCGGCGATGAGATCCGGGGCCCCTCCCATCAACTGCAAGATCTGCTCCGCTCCAAAGAAACCACCTATCCCCAGGATAAGGGCAAAACTTCCCGCCAGGACCATCCCTTGAAAGGCAGCATTCGCGGCACGCTCGGGATCCTTTTCACCAATCCTTCTCGCCACGATGGCGGTCAAGGCCATGCTGAGACCGACGGCGACAGAATAGATGATAAACAAGACCGACTCGGTCAGACCGACGGTAGCTACAGCGTTGACGCTTACCCTGGAGACAAAGAAGACATCGACGACCGCAAAGATCGATTCCATGATCATCTCTGCGATCATGGGCACGCTCAGGAGAAATATCGCTTTGTCGATACTCCCGCTGGTGAACTCCTTCTCGGAACCCTTGAGCGCCAATAACAAATAGGAAAATAGTTGCTTAATACTACTGAGACCAGTACGCATGATGAATTGAATAAGTAGTTGAGGAAAAAATTAGGAAAGTGCCTGCTGGAGAAGTGGATCAGCAGGTGACAAACACGAGCGGTATGTCAATTATCAGTAGCATGATGTGCAATGTTACGTAGATAGACCCACTTAAGGTTTTCGTTTAGGAAAAAAGTTTTCAACATGAGCTGGATTTCTTAAAATCGGGGTTGCTATGAGTCGAAGCAGCAGTCCCATTTCCCGCTCCTCAGTAGGTCACAACAGCCTTTTTCTCGGAGAAATCAGTTTTCTTCCACCTCAGCAGATATTCCGTTGATCCAAAGGTGTCTCCTTTTATTTGGGTTGAATTAAACGTATTATAGTGGGTGATCTCTGGGAAATCATCAACGATGACGTTTTACATGACCATCGCTGCGCCTTCGCAGCACAAAAAATGGCCTGTGGAACTGCCCCAATGCCGGGATCTTTTAGAACGACATTAAATAAGCACACAGCCCATGCAAGAAGTACATCCGAAAAAAGAAGCGTCCGTACTGGCGGACCTCGACTGGTTGACCCATAAGCACTTGACGCTTCTCGTGGAAGATCCTTTCGGACAGGGCAGTCCGCTGAGATTGAAGGACCTGGCTCCCGCACAATACCAGGCCATTCCCTTACTCAACCAGGTAAGATTTCTGATGGATGTACTGAAGAGTGGCGCCGTCCGTCTTTCAGACGATGGCGAGCTTCCCCATGAGCTCGTTGAGGATATCTACGAGGAGCGGTTCATGCTTGAGGTGATGATGGAAGACGAAACCGATCCATCAGAAGCCGAACGTGACTTGCTCTCAGTGAAGATATCACAATGGATCTTGGGCTTCGCCGGACTATCGCAAGTCAAAGGAAACAAGCTCGTCCTGACCAAGACAGGCGGCAAAATGCTCGACCAACACTCGCTGCTTCTCAAAACAGTCTTAACAACCTACGGGACGTTATTGCCATGGTCCAAATTTGATGGTTTTGGTGACAATGAAGTAGGACAGCACGGCTACGGGTTCTCCTTGTTGCTACTGAGCAACTACGGGCAAGAGCTCCGTCCGCAAGGCTTCTATTCGGAAAAATACTTTGCGGCATTCCCACAGCTACTCGCAGAAGGTGCGGAGTCCCGCTTTGGATCGCTGGAGAATCTGTACAAGTGCTATCACTCGCGCACCTTTGACCGATTTGTTGATGATTTCGGCCTGGTAGAGTTCCATGCTGATAGCCAGTGGTCCAGCGAAAAAGAGGTCGCAAAGACACCGCTGTTCGACGAACTCATTAAATGCAAGCCGGTCTTCAAATAAGTCTTATCCTACACTACCCAGCAGGATATAGATCAGCACGGTCAATGCAATAAGTATGCTGCCAAACAGGTTGGCGTACTTCCATGGTGACACGTCCAAAACCCCTTCATCTTTCACCTCAAAACTATCCGTACGTGGATAGTAATGAGAGACAATGTGCATAATGGCGATATTCAACACGAACTCAGCTCCCCAAATGTGCACAAAGTGAACATCGACGGCTAAGATGAAGTAGGTGAGAACATAAAAAGCAAGACCAAACAGCAACCCACTGATGGCGCCCCGTGCAGAAACCCTGGGAAAAATGAACCCAGCGATAATGACGCTGGCCATTGGGACGAAAAAGATCCCGTTGAGCTGCTGCAAAAGCTGATACAAGCCCGCTGGAGCTCGTGCCACGTACGGGGCAAGCAGAATGGAAGCAACCGCTAATACTATCGATACACTTTTGCCTATACGGACCGCTTTGGCTTCATCTGCGCCCTGGTGGATGTACCGCTTGTAAATGCCCAAACTGAAAATCGTGGCCGCACTATTCAAAGCACTGTTGAAGGTACTGAGAATCGCACCCATGATTACCGCGACAAAGAACCCCGTCATCCAGAGGGGCAGCACTCGCTTCACCACAAGTGGGTACACATCATCCTGACGATCGTACAGCGAATCACCAAAGTAGTAAAAGCCGATGATGCCCGGTAAGACGACGATCAAGGGCACGAGGATCTTGAGTACACCGGTAAAAAGCAACCCCTTCTGCGCTTCCTTGAGGCTGACCGCACCCAGTGCCCGCTGAATGATGGACTGATGCATCGTCCAGAAGTACAATTGGTTTACAATCAGGCCAGTAAAGAGTACGCTGAAGGGTAAAATGGCATCCCTTGCTCCTGGGCCCACAGAAGGCTCATTGCTGACGACGTTAAACTTTCCCGGACTATTTTCAAATACCTTCGCCAGTCCGGTGATTGCATTACCGTCCCCTATGTCGATCAGGGCAAGGAAAGGGACCAACAAGCCGGCAAGCAGAAGTCCATAGCCATTGATCGTATCGGACACTGCCACCATTTTCAATCCACCAAAAATCGCGTAGATCGCTCCAACTGATCCTACCACCACTACGGTGATCCAAATGCCCGTGGCCCGACTTACCTCCAACAAATTGGATATCTCGAAGATCGCTTCAATGTTGATTGCGCCAGTATACAGCACAATAGGCAACAGGGTCACGACAAAAGAAATGATCAGCATCACTGCCAAAAGTGTTCGGGTCAATGGGCTGAATCGACGCTCTAGAAATTCCGGAATGGTAGTTAAGCCCATCTTCAGATACTGAGGTACGAAGTACAACGCACCCACTACGAGCGCGATCGCAGAGGTGACCTCCCAGGCCATGATGATCGCGCCATTTTTATAAGCCGATCCATTCATACCGATGAGATGTTCTGTGGAGATATTGGTCAGGAGCATAGAGCCGGCAATGACCACTCCGGTCAAGCTTCGCCCTCCCAGGTAATAACCATCTTGAGAACTAAGGTTCTCTTTGCGGAGTCGCCAAAACGAATAAAAAATCACAAAGCCAGTGAAGAGAAGAAAGCCGAAAAGTGTGGCCATGAGTTGGGGTTGGGTTTATCTGGAAAGATAATGAAAGGCTCCTCACCGTAAGGAGTTATGCTGCAATTAGTCCTGAGCCAAAATGTGTAGATTGGAAGAGAAATACCAAACCTATGCTGCAATCTCGTTTACTCCTGCTCTACCCGATCGCTTTGCTCTTTTTCAGCCAATGTGCACCGACCAATGAGCCACAGGCGACCACACCTGGCACGGTGCTTTTCGAATCAAGCTACAAGGCACCAGCCTTTCTGGAAGACCAGCGAAGACAAGCGATCCTCGAAGTAAAAAATGAAGTCGAAAACCTCATCAAGCAGCAGATGGCCGATCGCCACATGCCCGGGGCCGCCTATGGCTTAGTGGTCGACAATGAATTAGTCATTTCAGGGGCCTTTGGAAAAAGTAACTTGGAAGAAGATATTGATGCGACAACAACGACCAAGTTTCGAATTGCGTCGATGAGTAAAAGCTTCACCGCAATGGCCATCGTTCACCTTCGGGATGCAGGCCAACTATCACTGGATGATGAGGCTTCCAGTTATCTCCCTGAAATGGCCAAGCTGCGTTACCTCACCAGCGATGCGCCACCCATCCGCATAAAAAATCTTCTGACCATGACCGGCGGCTTTCCGGAGGATAACCCCTGGGGCGACCGGCAGTTGGACGAGCCGGAGCAGATGCTGATGGACCTCATGAGCTCAGAACCATCTTTTTCAAATGTCCCGGCCTTCGGATACGAATACAGCAATACGGGGTATGCGCTGCCGGGAAGCATTGTGACCCAGGTCTCAGGCATGCCTTACCAGCAGTATATCCGAAAAGAGATTTTTGAACCTCTCGGTATGAACGATACCTACTGGGAATACGACAGTGTGCCGGATGCAGAGCTGGCCATAGGCTATCGTTGGGAGGATGAGCAATGGAAACTGGAACCGATGCTCCATGACGGCTCGTTCGGAGCCATGGGTGGCTTGGTTACTTCCATAGAGGACTTCAGCAAGTACGTCAGTTTTCATCTCTCGGCCTGGCCACCACGCAACACACCCGATGAAGGGCCCGTCAGACGTAGCTCATTGCGGGAGATGCATACCCCCCAATACCCTCGACTATCGGCGAACAGTACCAACCACAAGGGAGAACCCTGCGCTACCATGAGGGGATATGGCTACGGCCTGGGTGTTACGACCGATTGTGAAGGTCATGTAATTGTCGGCCATGGAGGTGCCTTGCCGGGTTTTGGTAGCAACTACTACTTTTTTCCCAAATACGGTATCGGGCTGATGGCCTTTGGCAACTTGACCTACACCAGTCCATGGCCCAGAGAAATCGTCATGCACGAACTGATATTGGATGGTGCAAAGCCCGCGGCACGATGGCTACCTCCCTCTGACATACTGCTTGAAAGAAAAGAGCAGGTGCTGGAGCTCATCCAAAACTGGGACGAAAGCCTGGGGACTGAAATCCTTGCCGAGAATTTCTACCTCGACAAGTCTCGCGAGCATCACGTGAAGGACTGGGCGGCGCTTTGGCAAAAGGCAGGAGCGATCCAAACCGTCGGAGACTTTGAAGCGCGCAATCAACTTCGAGGTGGTTTTGAAATCGAAACAAAGAACGGAATCCTCGACATCTTCTTCACGCTGTCACCGGAACCCGATCCTAAGGTCCAACGCATCTACCCGAGGTTTACTGAAGCGGAGGAGTAGATCAAAAGCACAAGATTTCAACCAAAAAACGTCATCCTATGCGCTTGCTATGCACAGGATTTGGCAGGGGCCGAACTGTGACGGGGCTGTGCAAAAAGGCTCTCGAAGCCCTTTATGAAGCTCAAATAGACATTTCGACCGGGACACGTAGTCAGGCTCAATGTGACACAGTAATTAATTTGACTGCTTTTTGCACAGCCACGGGCGGGGAAGCGGAGTAGTAATCTTCCCTACAAAGGACGCAACGCTCCCGAGAGCGACGCGGCTCACGGACGCAGCCGAAGGTTAACGCACATGCAACTCGTTGCATGTGCGTATGCAAAGCTTTGCACATGTGAATGCAAAGGCTTGCACGTGCATATGCAAACAGTTGCATACACACAACTTTTGACCTCTTGGCGGGTGACTCACTATTTTTCGTGGGAATAGGGTGCTAAAATTCGGCAAGACACGCCTTGTGTGGGCATAAACCGAGGCTTGGGGACGGTAAACTAGGGTGTGCCACCAGCCTCCTTCAAAAAAGCATAGCCGTCAACTTAAGGAGATGCCGTGCCACTTACCACACAATTAGTATTTTTCGGACCACTAAATCTCCCCCTCGAGGGCCCTCCGACTAGCCGGTCAGCACAGAAGCGGGAAAAGGGGTGACTTGTCGCCAAATGGGTTTCCTCACCCTCCTAACCTCCCTCACAGGGAGGGACTTGAAAGCTCTTAGCGACTTCGAGACTGATTCTTGATTTCTAATTTCACTAAGTTGACGGCTATGCTTCATGGGTCGGAGGTTTAGCCTGAATCGAACTCCAAACTCAAAATTCAAAAAGCCTCAATGTCGTCAAAGATGCCACGTTGCATTTCATTCCACTCTTCATGACGATAAGGCACACCCTCTCCACACTCACACTCACCCTCTCACTTTGCTCTCCTTACAATCCATTCAAAAACGGCACCAGGTCCGTGTCCTTGTCCAAGCCAAGCTTCTTCTTGAGGCGGTACTTTGATTTCAAGATACTATCCGGCAGGACATTGAGTAGGGCGGCGATCTCCTTGGTGGTGAGGTTCATGCGCAGGAAGGCGGCGAGCCGCATCTCGCTCTCGGAGATATCGCCCAGTTCACGCAATTTCTTGTCAAAGTTATT
>JBCCXG010000086.1:0-13402 GCA_039191945.1 Bacteroidota bacterium | reverse complement strand
ATTGACGGTAAGTTATTAATCTCAACCCTAAGATTCGCACATGCTCTACGCCCTGGATATCCTCCTATTTGTCGTGCACTTCGCTGTCATGATGTTCATTGTTCTCGGTTGGGCCTCGGCCAAGACTCGCAAGTACCATCTCATTGTCTTGGGTGCAACCCTCGTCTCCTGGTTCGTCATGGGCTACTGGAAGGGCTGGGGCTATTGTGTACTAACAGATTGGGAATGGGACATCAAACGGGAATTAGGCGAGCAGAACCTTCCCCCGTCGTACACTGGCTACATCTTCAATCGTATACTCGGCCTCAATCTGTCAAATATCACCGTCGACTGGATCACCGGTCTCGGACTCCTATTCGGCGTCATTATGGGAGTCTACGTCAACTGGCCAAAAAAAAGCAAAAAAAGTTAGAAAATTAAAAAACTATAAATCAGATATTTATCCAATTATAAACGTTTATAAACGACTATAATTACTTACTAACCGACTAATACCTGAGAGCCGTTACAGCTTTGTATCGTTCGAATTGATCATCTACCGATCACATCAACAATACGATTAATAGTTTTTTCAAACCATTTAAAATTCACACAAATGAACGCTCTCAAAAACAACGTACAGCTTATTGGTAGATTAGGTAACGATCCAGAAATCAAGACCTTTGACTCTGGCAAGCGAGTGGCCACCTTTTCCCTAGCCACTAATGACGTCTACTATAACAACAAAGGAGAAAAGATCGAAGACACTCAGTGGCACAACATTGTCGTCTGGGGGAAGAAAAGCGAAGTGGTCGAAAACTACCTACACAGAGGTAGTGAGGTTGCCCTTCAAGGGAAGCTTATCAATCGATCTTATGAAAACAAAGAAGGTGAGAAAAGATACGTCACCGAAGTCGTCCTCAGCGAAATGATGATGATGGACAAAAAAGCACAGTAACGTGCAGTTATATGTACTTCCGAGTTGGAATGAGGCTGGATCATCGCGTCCAGTCTTATTCTTGTTTCACCTCACGTATCGGCTAGTGAAGATCAGGCGTTCTTCTTTCAAACTATATTCCACTTGATCGCTTTTCTCGATCACTTCTTGGACTTGCAACGCCTACGGACCTGATCTTTAGGTTTTGGTACCCCTCGAATTTTGTCCTATACCTACTTATCGATCATTCCATCTGTCCGCATATCACACTTTCCGAGCAGCAGGGGATCAGAGCGATATGCAGAATTCGTGAAGTAGGGGCTTCGGAGGTACCCCAAGCTACTACTTACGTTCTCGAGGGACTGCCAATCATTGTGATAGACGGTCCATCCGCTACAATTGAAATACTTCTAGCCATCAGGCTCTGTCTATCTCCAGGACGGCGACCAATTCCTTATTTTTGAAAAATATTCTTAAGGTAATGCAACCTCCACCGACTTGCTGACATCTTCCCCATGAAGATCGATAAAATGCTAACGATTCAAAAGTCACCTACCCACGACGAACTGTACGAGGGATGCAGACGGCGCAAGCCAAAAGCACAAAAAGCCCTGTACGACAACCTAGCACCAAAGATGCTAGGCGTATGCCTCCGATACCTCAAGGATAAGGAGGAGGCCGAACACGTTATGATCGGAGGTTTTGTGAAAGTTTTTGAGAAAATCGATCAGTACAAAGGAGATGGAAGCTTTGAAGGATGGATCCGAAGAATTATGGTCAATGAGTCACTTATGTATCTAAGGAGAAGCCAGCCACTATCAGTAGATGTGGACATAGCCGAAGTAGAAGGCGAATTGGATTATGATCAGCTGGATCAGTCACTCAATGCTGAAGACCTGCTCAAGTTGATCACGGAACTACCCGTGGGATATAAAACAGTCTTTAATCTCTATGCCATAGAGGGATTTAATCACGCAGAAATTGCGGAAAAACTTGGAATCAGTGAAAACACGTCCAAATCACAACTGAGCAGAGCTCGCAAGCTTCTGCAAGCGAAGCTGGCAAAGCTCGAGTACAACAGCACCTTAAAAGTGTCTACAAATGGAAATCAATAAGATAGATCAGCTATTTCGGGAAAAAACGGAGGCACATGAGGCACAGCCCTCGGCAAAAGCTTGGGAGCAAATTGCTGCCAGGACCCAGCAAAATAACGGCGCACCCTTTCTCTGGAAAGTGGCAGCCGCGATTACAATAGTTGCCTCCGGCCTATTGCTCTACTGGCAGCAAGGTGAGCCTTACATGCAGTACGTTACCGTCGACCACCCCGTTCCGCCCCAAAATGAATCAGGTTTGGAAGTGTACGATTTCGAGGTACCCGCAGCGATGGTCGCTGTACAAACAGCAACACCCATCTTGGCAACACCTCTAAAGGCTCATTCGTCGGCGCCTCCCGAAGCTGCAACTACATCAACGGCAGAAGTAGCCATGATGGAAGTACCCACGATTGAACTGAGTACCAGAAGTGCGCTGGTGGCAGTAGAAGGACCCCATCTACCCTCAGTAGTAGAGTCAGTAGACACAGAGCCTTTGAAAGACACTGATGACCCCGTGGTATCCATCAAATATTATGCAGATGCCTCAACTTCGGAAGGCAAAGAGAATAAGAAAAAATTCAGCACGCTTTTGGCAAAAGCCCAAACCTTTAGCCCAGGGGAGTTCCTTGCGGACCTGAGGGCGGCCAAAGACGACCTGCTTCGGTCCAAAAAGATGAACTAAGACCGGACCAACAACTTAAGAAAGTCAACAACTCAAAATAAACGCAAAATGAAAAATGCAATGAAATACCTATTTGCAATCCTTATCGCTATGCCTTTATTATCGGCTGCCAGTCCTGTTGTGGCAGACACAGTCGTGATCGAACTAGAAGGAGGCAGTAAGATTGTGATCTATACCAACTCAAAGTCGGAACTCAAGGATTTGGAATCATACGATTTCAACAAGATGATCCAAGACTTGAACCTGTCACTGGATTCAACCAGTACGACCTACGTAGAAATTGCCGACGAGGACGGTGAGCGATACAAGCGCCAACCGCAGGTCGTCTACTATAGCGAACGTGACGACAATGATCCGGACAATAGTGATCGGTCCAGCTGGAAAGATGACGATGATGACGACGGCGACGAGTGGGAACGTTATGAAAGGAAAAAGGAGAGGCGCGGATATAATCGCACCAGAAATGTCTGGAATGTTGAGATAGGAACGATGAACTGGCTCGAGGACGGTGAGTTTCCGAGCAGCAACAATGAGCTCTATACCATTCGTCCCTGGCTCACTTGGTATTTGGGACTTAACAGTAATTTTATCACTCCAGTAGCCGGCCCACTTCATCTGCAATGGGGCTTTGGGATCTCGCACGCAGATATTAAGTTTCAAAACAGCAGGACGCGTATGGTAGAAGGACCTGAGATGGTAGAGTTCTTTGAAGATTTGGGAGACTTCTCTCCGGTAAAGAGCCGACTCAAAGTCACTCATCTCAATTTCAACTTTGTACCCGTGCTGGACTTCTCCGGAAGAGGCTCAAGAGGTGGATTCATGACCTTTGGACGGTACAACAAAGGGATACGTATCGGAGCGGGAGGTTATGTTGGATATCGCATTGGCGGTCGCACCAAGTACGTCGTAAAAATGGACGGAGACAAACAGAGAACGCGAGACAAAGACAACTTCTACCTGAAAAATCTTCGCTACGGCGCAAGATTCCAATTTGGGTATAGTGGATTCGATGTCTTTGTTAATTATGATCTAAGCACTGTTTTTGCTGACAATCGAGGCCCCGAGCTCAACAACCTGAGCTTTGGTATCGTCTTCTAACCTAAGTCAGCATGCAAGCGACGGAAAAGATCTCGGAAAAGAAACTTCGGGATCTTTTTCTTTTGACCCCATTACGATTTTCAATCGATGACTTCGACCGTATTCAGAAAAACATCTTCTGTGTCCGCATTCTCGGAATATACGATTCGAATCGACCGAAAACCCATTATGCCACCCGCATTGAAGTCCTGAGAAAATCCATCCTGAAATTCAATTCTCCCATTCGCCAGGGTTATTCGCGATCGCCCCAAAAGGCCAAAAAACCATCGACGAATCTCCAACTGATCGAATGTCAGTTGCACGTCCTCCCGGGCCAAGAACTTACAGGTATGAATCAGGTCTTCACGAGAGGTGGTTTTGTCGATTAATATTTCTGTTCGAGTAAACCGCTCTCCTGTATCACTTACCAAGAAAGATCGAGAGATGGTTGAAGGGTCGTCCAGACTCGCTTCGGGTGACTGGAAGCCGGTAAAGGCTGCCAGAACGACAGCACATATCATGACTATTCGGGGAGTTCTCATGTGAGGAATGATTACTTGTGGATTCTATTGGGCTTTGGAAGCTCCATTTATTCATTACGAAGTACTTCACTGGGATTTATTCTTGAAAAGCTCATCACGATGGTGCCCACGGTCACTAGTGCGATACCAAGAATGAGACCCAAGGGCAGCCCAAAATGGTAAGCTTGCAATTCGATTCGGTAGGCATACTCTTCCAGCCATCGCTCCATAAGTAAGTAGGCCAACGGAATGCTGAAACCCGAAGACGCCAAGATCAGCTTAGCGAAGGAAGAATTGAAGAGCCAAATCAACTCTTGTACCCCGGCACCCAAAACCTTTCGTACCCCAATTTCCTTGACGCGCTGGTTCATCGAAAATACACTCAAACCAACCAATCCAAGCAGGGAAATAACAATTGCTAAACCCGAAAAAGCGCTGACGATCTGCCCCAGGATCACGTCACGATTGTACTGTTGATCGAAGTATTGGTCAAGAAAAAGTGCATCAAAATGATCGTTGGGGTAAAGTTCGCGGAAGTGCTTTTCAACCAAGGGCAACACCTCGTGAATTGCGCCGCCTCCAATTCGTACGGCAAAATACTGATAGAGACGAGCATTGTTGTCAAAAACCAGAGGCTGGTAGGACGTCTTCAGTGAGCGTTGGTGATAGTTCTTTATCACACCCACTATTGTACACAACCTCCCCTCGTAAACAAATTTCTTACCAACAGCCTCCTCAGGATCGGAGAATCCTAATTCATGTACAGCGAATTCGTTGATGACAAGACTGGAGTCCTCCGCTAGCTCCTCGCTGAAAAAACGTCCCGCGACTAAATCAAAGCCCAATGCTTTAAAGTAACCCTCATTGGCCGCAATGGCCTTTGGGTAAGCCGAGGCCTCAGGAGTCAACCCACGACTCTCCATGTACCTCATGCGAGTTACCTCGTAACCTGGTAGATGTGCAGTCATGCCAACATGCAAAATCTCTGCCTCCGAGCTCAACTCATTGGTGTATCTCGCCAACTGCATCGTTCGATTCTTCGTAATCGTCCGCGGTACCTTTACAGCGACTACCTGGTCCTTATCAAACCCAGTAGCATGTCCCATCATGAAGTCTTTCTGATCCGCAATCACGATTGTACAGATCACAAGGAATGAGGTCATGGCAAATTGGAAAAAAACCAGCACCTTCCTGAGTGAAAGACCTTTCAAAATGCCCAATTGACTAAAGAGTCTGTCACTACCTATTTTTGACAGGGCAACGACCGGATAAGCTGTAGCCAGAAAGAGACCTAAAAGAAAGATGATTAAGTACCGCAGTTGCACAAGTGGCTCTTGCAACAGTTGAAAGCCGAGCGCTGCGCTCAAGGATAGTCCCGCGACCTGAACTATGGTAAATGATAGTCCGGCAGCTAACAGGCCCATCGTTAGGATTTCGGCAAAGAGCTGCCCAACGATAGCGCCAGGATGAGAACCTAAGATCTTCTTCAAAACGACCGTTCGGACTCGTTCCATCGCCTTGGCAGTGAAGAGATTCACAAAGTTGATCAATCCGATGGAAAGAATGATCCACGCAAGGATCTCAAGAAATCGTACGGTTTTGTAGTTACCGTTTGCCTCTACTTCGTGATTCAGATCTGAATGCAAATGAATGTCCACTACGGGTTGAACGACAAAGGCTTCTGGCAGACCCTCATTTTCTAAAAGATGCTCGCTCGCAATGTCCTTTAGTTGCATAGCCAGGCTATCTGTGTCCGTCACCCTTAGGTAGGTGTGGAAGTTACCCCACCCCCACTCGTTGTCAAGATTCCATTGTTGGGGAAGTGAATTTATAGACATCAGGACAGGCAACTGAAGGTGGGTGTTGGGCCCCGAATCTTTAAAGACTCCAGTGACATTGTACTTTTGGTCGCCATTCAGCTCCAGCGTTTTCCCCGAGGCGGGTCTACCGCCGAAGTATCTTTCAGCGACAGATTCTGAAAGTACTATGCTATTTGGTTGGCTGAGCACGGTAGCTGGCGTTCCCTCAATCCACTCTGAGATAAACATATCCGCAATACCCTGATCAGCGAAGAACGAGGTACTGTGCGTGTAGGTAATTACTTTATCACCTTCAAAGTAGGACAATGCAATCTGTCCGGTCACTTTGTCTGACAAAATCACCCTACCAAACTGTTCTACCTGAGGTAACTTCTCGGCGGCATGTGGACCTAGGGCCGCCATGCAATTGGCAAACCCTCTCGGAGTATCACCGCCGAACTTCCTGGCAACCCGTACAATACGCTCAGCGTCTTTCAAATGTCGATCATAGCTTTTCTCGAACGCTACATAGTCGTTGATCAGCACAAAAGCAGCAAAGGCCACCGTCAATCCAAAAACGTTGATAAACAAGAACAGAGGATTGAGGCGGAATTGTCGAAAGACGATTTTTAAAAAGTAATGAATCACGGAAAAATAGTTGACTCATTACGTAGGATCAAGGCATATGCCAGAAATCAACTATCTGTTTATCAGATAGTTAACCTAAATCTATTTCCCCACTAATGTTCCAAAATGGAAATTTACATTTCACCATGGCACAATCGAGGCTAATCCACGGCAGTCCGGTCTTCTTTCTTTTCAGACTTCGATTTCCACCAAGTTGCTAGCGACGAGCCAGATATGTTCATCCAAGGGCCAAATACAGCGGGCGCCAGGCCCATGGTCGCTACCCGACCCATTTCGAGTGCTATGCCCGAGGCAAGTCCACCATTTTGCATGCCCACTTCAAAGGCCACCGTGCGAGAGGATTTCTCATCAAGGCCTGCCAGGCGCCCACCCCAGTACCCCAAGAAGAAGCCCAGACCATTGTGGATGATCACCACGCCAATCAGTATCAACCCGATGGAGAGCAATGAGTCGCGGCCCGCAGCGGTAATGATCGTGATAATGACCCCAATCGAAATCATAGAAATCCTCGGCATCACTTTGTCCAACCACTTGAACTTACCGTGAGCCAGCTGATTAAAGATCAACCCTGCAATAATCGGTATGATGACAATTTTCACGATACTCCATAGCATGCCAAAGAAATCAATAGGCACTAACTCATCTGCTAGCACTTTCATATAAAAAGGGGTGAGAATAGGTGCTAGCAAAGTAGCCACCGTAGTCAGGGTGATACTCAAAGCCAGGTTGGCCCCAGAGATATACGCCATAACATTAGACGCCAGTCCACTCGGCGAGCAGCCCACCAGAATGATACCCGCAGCAATCTCCGGAGGTAAGCCAGAAGCCTTCGCCAGCCCAAAACCAATAAATGGCATGATCGTGAACTGGCAAATCAATCCAACCAGGACCCCTTTTGGCATCTTGGCAATGCCCTGAAAGTCTCTCCAACCCATGGCCGTGCCCACGCCAAACATAATGATCATCAGAAGCGGCACAATCAGCTGCTTTAGGTCATAGCCAAACAACTCGCGAAAGGGTTGGGGGTAAAAAAGTGAGGCCGTGACAGCCGCCAGAATCATCACGGTATAGGTAAAACCGCTAAGGTTCTCTGAACCTTGCATGTACAGACCCGCAAACAGTAGTAGAGCGATGGCATAAGGACCGATGGACTCAATACCGCTGGTGAACCAAAGAACCATGGTAACAATGAGAAATACGATAGCCAGCAAGCCCGAAACCTTAGTAATAGTGGATGTCATGATCTAAATATAATGGTAAATCTACCCTTGACCTTCAGGTACTTGCAGCCTCACTACTCGGTTGGTATATCTTTGATTCAACTAAATACCATTCCACATGAGAGGCACTGAAGTGGCATGTTTGAGACACCTTTTCGTCATTACGGCGCTGAGCATCGCTGTAGCGGCAAATGCCCAACCCAATACCGACGTGTATTTGTTCGACCTTGCATTCGATGGCGACAATTACCGACTATCAAATCCTACCAATGTTTCCAACAATCCAGGCTACGACAATCAGCCGTCATTCTCCTCTGACGGGCGATTTCTATACTATACACGATGGCAGTCCGACCTTCAGACGGACCTCGTCGAATATGCGTTGGCATCGGGTGAGACGCGTCGGATAACAAAGACCGACGGTAGTGAATACTCTCCCACAGAGGTCCCGGGTGGTGATGCGCTCAGTACGATTTTGCTCGAAAGAGACGGAACTCAACTACTCTACGCAGTGGATCTAGCTGCATCCGAATCAAATGTCCTGGTTCCCAACAAAAAGATCGGATACCACTGCTGGCTTTCAGACGGGCAGCTATTCTCGTTCGTGCTGGGGCAGCCCAATAAGCTCATGTGGCACGACTTAAAAAATGGTAAGGAAGAGGTATTAGATAGTCTCATAGGGCGGTCTTTGCACAAAGTGCCCGATGAGCTGTCTATTTCCTACATCAGCAAACGGTCTGAGCCATGGACTATTCGAAAATATGTACCCCAATCAGGACAATTCATTGACTTGGGTCCCACTTTGCTGGATGCCGAGGATCTCACCTGGACCCAAAAGGGCCATATACTGATGGGCAGTGGGCAAAAGCTTTATTGGTGGAGCAAAGAAACTGGAGTATGGTCCTTGGTCGCTGACCTTTCTGACCATAACATCTCCAATATCACCCGTTTAGCCGTAAATCCATCAAGTACACAATTAGCATTGGTCGGAAATGACTAATTTGTTACCAATTACTTGTTTGCCATATTAAAATTTTCATACTTTAACGAACAATTGTTTGGCATCATGATACAATGCATAGATTTTGTTCCGGAAAAGAAGAAAGGAAGCCTTTTCAAGTCCGGCGCTATTCAAGATTTTGAAGACGTCATGAAGGAGATGAACGATTGGATCGCGGCGAACGATGCGAATGTGATCAGCGTGGAAACGGTCGTACTCCCCAACATTCATGACTCGGAAGAAGAGGGAAGTCACGACACCGAACTCTGGACCGGTGGCGAATCCAGCTCGAAGTGGTATCAGCTATTTCGGGTATGGTACAAGAAGTCCTGAGGCAAAGTGTCTCTGACTTTTAGGCCTTAGCAGTATACAGTTTTCGTGACGGTGGGCCACTTTTGTCATTGGCGTCATGGCATCTACTGTCCCGGAAAAAATTATCCTTCCTCAGAAGTACTACCTGGATTATTTCAGGTATTTATTGGATTTTGTTCAACTGCACTACCGGCACGTGTTGAGCGATCAGGATTATGAATTCATCCAGTCATTTTCCAATCTTTCAGAACCAGGCCAGTGCCTCTTTGTGAGGTTTTCAAATCGCAAAGGTCCGATGTACCGCGTCCGTCAATTAGCGTATGAGGAGATCCCAGATCCTGAAGCGGCCGCCCAAGAACTCGTCGAAATGGGCTTCGCGCATCGAAACATCCCCAACGCCCCGGAAAGCTTCAACCTCTTTACACGCCGTGAACTGTTCACCATATTTGATAAGGAAGTAGCGACACTTAAGCGGCAGCTAAAAGTTGAAATTATTGAGCACTTGATGGGTGCTGAGGATGCCTACTTGCAACTCGACGAATATGAGCCTATCGTCCATGTGGACAAGCAGGATGAGTTCGAATACTTCAAGTTGCTGTTCTTCGGCCAGTACAAGGCACAGATGACCGAGTTTGTCATCCGCGACGTAGGGCATGTGAAACTTGAATCACTCAAAGAGGATCAATTCAAACCGTGGTGCAACAACAGGGACGAAGCCATGGCTTTTTTCGAAGTGTCCAAACTCAAGACCCTCATTCGCAAGGCAATCAAAGTTTGGCCGGCAACTGTGGTACACGAAGAGATCATCGATACGGACTGGGCAGCCTTCAGGCAATACGAACGCTCAGCGAAGGCACTAGATACGCTCGCCTTGGAATTGGGTCAGCAATTGGAGCGGGAGGGAGAAAAGGAACTGGCCCTTGCCTATTATCAATGGTCCCTCAAACCTCCTGCTCGCGAAAGACAAATACGCATCCTCGATAGCCTAAAGCGCACCGAGGAAGCCTCCGCACTGGCCCGGAAACTGTTGGACAATTACCGCAATGCCAATGAGCGGATTTTCGCAAGTGACTTCCTCAATAGAAAGGCTGTTAGGATCAATCGAAGTATGTCTTCAAAACTGGCCGAGTCTCCAGTGATCCAGCTCGAGGACAACCCTGACTTGCGTGTAGAGCACCAGGTGATGGAGCACTTCGCGGAGAGAGGTTTTCAAGCCATTCATTCGGAGAACTTTCTATGGCGCAACCTTTTTGGCTTGTTGCTATGGGAAGAGCTCTTTGACCAAGGTCAGGACGGTTTTCATCACCCCTTGCAGCGTGCCACTTCTGATCTGCACACCCCATTATTCTTTGAAAAGCGTCGTGAGTTCATTCAAAAGAAAATGGCAAAACTCAATAGCCGGCAAAAGATCATCAGAAGGCTCAAGGGAACTGCGAAGCAAAAGCAGGGGCTCGCCAACCCGATGGTCTACTGGTACGAAGGGTTATTGGAGCACTGTGAGGCCCTCGTAGAGAAGCTCTACCCAGCACAGCTCAAGGCAGTGGTCCTAGAGCAGTGCAAAAATATCAAGGACAATTCCACTGGATTCCCCGATCTGTTCATTTGGAACGAGCAAGAGTACTTTTTCTATGAGATAAAAAGTCCGAATGATCATCTATCCGCTCAACAACTTTTTTGGATCGAATTCATGCAGAATCAAGGAATCCGAGCTGACATTTTGCGCGTACAATACAGTAGATGATTCGCTTATTTGACTAACTTCTGGCCCAATCTTGAAGCCATAAACGATGAAAAAACCGCTGCGAATATTGATGCTCATCTGGGAGTTTCCTCCGGAAATAAGTGGTGGCCTCGGTATCGCTGGTGCAGGGATCGTCAAGTCGCTCACGGCAAGTGGATGCAAAGTGGATGTGCTATTACCAAAGGTTAGCCGCACTCATGCATCGCACGGCGCTTCCTTGCTCGACGCCTCAACTATGGACATCGAGGAAGCGCTTTGGACCCAAGACGAGGAAGTCGTCGAGACGGTGAAAAAGATGGAGTTTGGCAGCCACCTGGTGCCCTATCTACCTCCTGAGGAATTTGCGCGTGAAGTCACCTCCAAGCAATCCCGAAAGATCGAGGTGCAATCCAAAGAGCGGGTTGCGGCGGATGGAATCGAGTTGGAGGGCGGCTACAGGCATGATGTCTTGAGCCAGGTACGTAAATATGCCCTGCTGGCCTATCAGCAGGCACAAAGTGGGGCCTACGATATCGTACACGTACATGACTGGCTTACTTTTCCGGCTGGTGCCCTCATTCAAGCTGCAGGTCAGCATGTGGTGTTCCACGTCCATAGCCTAGAAACCGACAGGAATGGTATCTATGGCAACGCCGAAGTGTCTCAGATCGAACGCGAGGCGCTTACAAAAGCAAAATACATTGTGGCTGTCAGCAACCGAACCCGTGCAGCCATCAGCCATCACTTTGAGGTCAATGAAGATACGATTGAGGTCATCCCCAACGGCTTAGATGAAGAATTTAGACCCGCTCAAAACGTCAATGGTGCGGTACGTATCGGGTTTGTGGGGAGGCTGACACATCAGAAGGGACCCAATTACTTTTTGGACATTGCCAAGGAGCTGAAGGCCAGACTACCAGATGGCACCTTTGAGCTTATTGGAGAGGGGTACCTGATGCCTGAGCTAAAAAAGAAAGCCCACCACCTCAATCTCTCCAAAACAATCAACTTCCGGGGGTTCTTATCGCATGATGAGACCATGGAGCAAATGAAGCATCTGGACCTCCTGGTTTTCCCTTCGGTGTCCGAACCCTTTGGATTGGTCGCACTGGAGGCCATTGCCCATGGTGTACCTGTAGTCGCAAGTCCCAATACGGGTATTGCGGAATTTGTAGGGAGCATTCCTCAAGTTGAAAACTGGAATGTTTACGAGGCAGCCCGTTTATGTTATCGTCTTTTATCGGAAGACAGCTTTCGTCAGGAAACGGTTGCCCAGTGCCAGGAGGAGGCAAAAAAACTTTCATGGGATGAATCAGGCGCAAGGCTCCAGTTTCTGTATCACGAACTTCTACGAAGAAAATGAGTAGCACCCACTCAGTAAGCATTGGTGGTGTGCCTGAGTATTTCAACCTGCCCATACACTTGGCGATTGAAAATGGGACGTTCTTGGAGGCCGGAGTTGATGCCCACTGGCAAGAAGTCCCTGAAGGGACTGGAGCGATGGTGAGGGCGTTGGCAAATGACGAACTCGACTTGGCCGTGGTCCTCACCGAGGGTATGGTGCAAAGCATATCAAAAGGCAATCCGGCACAGATCGTACATGTCTACGTCCAATCACCCTTGCTTTGGGGAATCCATGTACCGGCAAGGAGCCCATTTGTTGCACTGGAGGACCTTGTGGGAAAGCGGTTTGCCATAAGCAGATATGGCTCCGGATCACATCTCATGGCCATCCTCTGGGCACAAAATCAACATTGGGGAGAGCACCTCGAAGCATTAGCCTTTGAAGTGGTAAACAATCTACAAGGCGCGAGATCGGCTATGATGAACGGAGTAGCCGAGATTTTTCTTTGGGAAAAATACACAACCCAATTCCTAGTCGACAACGGTGAGTTTCGGCGACTCGGGGTTTTTCCGACGCCATGGCCCTGTTTTGTAGTGGCAGCGTCAGGCAAGGCGCTCAAAGAGAAGCCAGATGACGTGGTGGCGTGTTTGGATGTCCTCACGCAAGCAACGCGCGACTTCAATGCACGTGAAGACCGAGTTGAAATGATTGTGAGCCGGTTCGGACTGGATCGTGCTGATGTAAATGATTTCCTTCCTCAAACACATTGGACCACGGAGAAGACATTGCCCCAGGGAGTGATTCAGCAGGTTTCCGAAGCCCTAAAAAAAGCAGGACTTTTATCGTAAACATCAAAAGGAGCGTCTCTAAAGTGGCTATTCCGTCTTGAGCTTGAGATAATCCTTTTTGCTCATGGTCTCCTTGCTCCGTATCCGATAAACCTTCACCAAATCCTCACGGTCTACGCCCTGAGGCATCATACCGGGGGTCTGAAAATACTCCACATCGGGAACTCTACACTTTCTGAGTCCAGTTTTTTAGTTAGGCAATGACTTTTATGCCACCAGT
>JBCCXG010000085.1:0-13460 GCA_039191945.1 Bacteroidota bacterium | reverse complement strand
GATGATCGCCTTTGGGTCTTCTGGAATCTGTGGATCCAAGGGCTTGAGTACTTCGATCAGTTCATTTACGAGTTGATGAAAAGGTGATTTGACATGTAGCTCATACTGTTTCTTGTGGGTGTGGAACCAATCCTTGTGATTGTTTTCTTCCAACTTCCTAAAGAAATCGACATATGCTTTGGTGATCATATCTTGTGTGTTTGTTTCAATACTTCTATCGTGAGTAATCGGGATTTCTAGTTTGAGCCGATGAATGGCGTGGTTCCAACCGATCAAGTGCAAGATCAAGCCACAATGGAGGCCTACCCATCCTGACTCATTCGGTTCAATGCTTTTTCTGCAAACCTCTGCCACCGATCCAGGTGACTGAAATCCACTTCGTACCATCCTTTCATAGGGCCTTTGTTTTTGAATGGATTGAAAGGTCGTACATCACCCTCCAATGGGTAGTTTTCGCCCAACTTAAAGACCATCCTACGCTTGCGAGAAAAGAAGGCAAAGACCTTCTCGTTGTATAAGATAGCGGGAGAGCGCATTATCTGTCCCTTATGGACTTGGGTATGCTCGCTGATAAGTACTTGCCGAATCGCTTCAAAAATTTCCTCTTCCATGGGGGATCGTTTCCATTAAGTCGATCGAGTGAAGGGAAATAGGACACTGACGCTGATAAAATTTCTAAAAGTTTATTCGACCCTGGATGATGACCTCCGTAATCCGGTCGCCGATGATCTCATTGAGCCCGGACCCTACCTCCCCGGTGAAAATGGTTTCGGCATCGCGGAAGCGGGTTTCTGCGATACGTGCCCAAAAAGTGAGCTTGCGATTGGGTTTGAATTGCAGCAACAAGTACCGGCGTGTACCCACCCCAGACAGTCCTCGGACACTGAAGGCGTAGAGTACATTTTTTTCGTAGACATATTGCGCATTGGCAAAGTCGTCCGTATCAACCAAAGCGACACGTCCGCTCAGCTTAAATTTCCAAAAGTTGTAGTTGATGTCTTGCAAGATCAAAAAGCCACGAGTCCGTTCTCCGTCGAGTAGGAAGTCCGACCACTGCACCCTGGTTTTGAGGCTCAGGTCCTTGGTGACTTTGTAGTCGATATTGGCCATGTAGTTTCGTTTTCGACCTGTGACGAGTTGGTTGAGGTTGGAACCCTCTGGTAGTACGGTCAAGTCTTTGTTTTCTTGGCGAAACTGAGCAAATAGGGTGATCGATCTGGAAGGGCGGTAGGTCCATCGTCCAAGGTACTCGATACCGTCCGAGGGTGCTTCGACCCTAAATCGCAACCACGGGAAGCGAAAACGATCGTAGTACAGCGAGACCTCGTGCTGCTGCCAGGGCCTGACTTTGATCCCCCAATAATTCCCTATCTCGTTGATGACCCTCGACCCTTCGCCAAAAGCGTTCCCATAAAAAGTATGGAAATCCCGCGCATAGTTTCGGTGCAAGTAGCTAAAGTCAATATTGGGCGTAAGTGAGGCGATCAAACCAGTGACCAAAGCGGTACCACCTGACTTGGACGCTGCGCCTTCTCCAAAGAAGTTGAAGTTTTGCCAGGTGCCACTGAAATACAAACTCCCTACATAGTTATTGTTACCCTGGAATTCGAATTGGTTATAGTTGTTGGGTCGGCGCTGTAGCGGACGGCTAAATGAGGAATAAATCGAAGTCACCCCTACGTTCCAGTCCCTGTTCACGTGGTAATGAATGGCACCTCCAATTGATTGTTCACCAATTTGATTGCGTGCTGTGCGTTCTGAGCGCGTTCGATGTAGTCCGCTGGATTGGATGGAATTGACAAACTCGTCAAAGTCCGAATAGGTGGTATCCTGGATGATATTGGCATCCTGCTGCAGATTGGAATAGTACACAGTAGTCTCCAATTTACCCAGTGTGGTGGACAAGCCCACACCCCGGAAAAAGCCGCTCTCCAATGCGGAAGTATAGGGTCTCAACCCCACAGTCGTCCTCCGCACCGTCGTGATGGTTTCAGCGCCCTTGCCCACCCCAAAACCTGCTCCGTAGACCAAACCTTGACCGTACTGGGCCTGGAAGTCACCCACGATTACTTTTCGAACGGGTCCGATATTCTCTAGCATAACATGCCCTGAGTAGAAGTCAAATCCTCGCTGACCACCTTCGAAGAGGATTTGCTCACCCCGGTCTTTTTCAAACGTAAATCCCACGCTGAAGTCTCCCTTTTTGCTTGCTCTAAACCGACCGTAGTAGAGGTTTTGATCTCCGGCGTATTGACCTTCACGAAAGCCTCTCTCATCTTGAAGGGTGCGACTGTAGCGAAGGAACAGGTACTTGTTGGGTTCTGAGACGATACGCTCGAGTAGCGGCCTGCCGTCCTCCGTCTCTTCTATGGTGATGAAGGGGAGTAGTACCTCGATTTGCGTCATACTCAGTGCGTTGATGGCCTGTAGCTCATAGATGCTGATCAGTTTTCCATTTTGATCGATGTATCGGAGGATTTCACTGGCTTGGCGCGGGGTCAATACGTACAAGGAGAGCAATTGCTCCTGAGTAGCTTCATTGATGTTGAGGGGGTTGGTGTAAAGCTGCAGTAGAGACTCATAGAGGTTGTCATAGTCTATATCGTCTGCTTGGATCTGAAACAGGCGCTCGATAAAGCGTTCCAAATCGATCTCCTGTAGATCGCTCTTTTGGCCATGAGCGCATACCACGATCAACGATACCAGCCCTATGACAGCAAGCCTACGCATCACATCCTCTTCCGAATCTGATACCCTAGCGAAAACTCGTGAATCACGCCGATGTCACTTTGGTCATTGAAGGCGTAGTCAAGCATGAAGTCCTTCCAGTGAAAGGCAGCGCCAAAAGCGGAACGAAAGGGATTGGTACTGATACCCGTTCGCAGCCAGAAGTTTTTGATGACTTCATACTCCAGCCCTATTCTGACGATCTCCTCAAAGTCGAGGTCTTTTTGCACTTCCAAGTTGATCGCAAGCTCCTTGGTAATCAGGTAGGCGACGCCCCCTTTGATCACTGTGGAGACGGGGATATTTTCCGCTAAATCCGCTTGGTTTAGATTGAAGACATGGGCCCCAAACTTCAGCTGTTCGGTGATGTTGGCCACGCCACCAAACTCGAGGACAACGGCACTCTCCGTACCGATGCCTTCGATGGAGACCTGCACGATGCTTGCGGCCACGCCTAACGAAACCATTTCGATCGTATTGGCAAAGCCTAACGTCATCTTTTGTTGGCTGTACAGATCATCTCCAAATCGATAGAAACCTATTCCCGCATTGCCAAAGTGCATGTGTTGGACGTAGCTACCTCCGACCACTTGGAAGTTGGATAGGTTGAAGCGATTCTGATAGGTAATGTTAGCCGCTGAGTGATCCATCCGACCGATTCCCGCGATGTTGTTGTGAATGGCCCATCCGTCCTCCAAAGTCGTGGACACCCCTGCCATCGCAGCGTTGCGAGCTCCCAGGCGAAAGTCGCCATCTTGAGCCCAGATGGATTGCGCCATGCAGAAGAAGATGGCTGGGTACAAAAACCGACGCATAAAGCCGAAAATAGGGTTTTTGATCCAATGCACGCGGGATAGCTACGTTATGAAACGGAGAAATAATGAATTTGAGCTCCCTGTAGCGGCTATTTTTGCTTGCATGAGGATAACCTTCAGTTATGTGCTTTTTTCGGTGTGCCTGTCCACTTTTGGTCAGGTCGATTCGACCTATTATGACAATGGAATGCCACGTAGCGTGGGTGCTGTCCAGGATGAAAAGAAGCAGGGTCCTTGGACATTTTTCTACCCGAGTGGCGTATTGAGTGCCAAGCTCAATTATGAAGAGGATGCACTCGACGGAATTCAGCAATACTATAATGAGAAGGGGAAGAAGATCGCCGAGGAGTCATGGACTCATGGGTTGATGAATGATTCCTCCTTTTACTTCTATGGAGATGGTCAATTGGAGAAACTGGGCAGCCTCAAGGATGGACTATATACGGGGCAATGGCGATTTTTCTATGAAAACGGTCAGTTGAAAAGAAGCGGAGTATACTCCGATGGGCTACCCAATGGTCCATGGACTTTCTACCTGGAAGATGGTACTTTGCTCCAGGAAGGTGAGTACGCTCACGGACGGGAAGACGGGCGCTGGAGGTTCTATGAAGGCGGTGAACTTAGTTATGAAGGCAGTTATGCCGATGGCACACGGGTTGGCGAATGGTATAGAGTCAAAAAAGGAAAGAAAAAGCTCTGGAAGGATTTCGGTCAGCCCTCAGATATCCGTTAAGGCACTCAGGGCAAACCTCACCTGCCCCTGTGAGTTGAGCGACGATTCGATGCGGATGACCAGATCGTGAATGGTCACGATATCGATGCCCACGCCGCCGCTGTATAGGAACTCGTTGGACAGGCGCTCGCTGATCTCGTACTCGGGATAGTTTTCAACGTAGCCTGCATCGAAAAATATTTTGACCCAAAGAGCCAGTGGTATTTTGTGAAACTGCTGGATCGGCATCACTTTACTGATGTCCTGCTCATGGCGGAAGAGTCGTTTGCGGAGGGTGCTTTTGAACAAAGCATAGCGGGGACCTTCAATCAGGTCCTGTTCATACCCACGGACGAGGTCAATAAAGCCTAATCCATTGTACCTTTCGAAGGGCTGTCTGGAGGGCCAGGAGGAGAAGACCGTCACGCCGGTAGCATAGGAGAAGTTTTTCCCCAGATCAAAATATTTGCTGTAGTCCAGGGTGATATCAAAGATGTCTACCTCGTTGAAGATGCCCAAGCCCGTTTTTTCTGCTCTCACGCGCAGGAGGGATCCCTTTGTCGCGAAGTTGTTATTGTTGCGAAGGTCTCGGCTGAACTCATAGATGATGTCAAAGTTGCGTTGGATCGTCGACGCATTGGTGAAGTAATTGGGGTTCAAAAGGGCGACAGTATCATCAATGGTCCGGTGATCAAAGGTAAGGGCGACCCGGTGCCGATTGTAAAATGAATTTCGAAACCGGTAAGTAATACCAGCCCGTTGCTCTCGGCGAAGGATTTTCTCATCGTTGACGAATATGCGCACATGATCACGGGTCTCGTACCCGATGTTGCGGCTCTCCAGATAGGAGTAGCTAAACTGTAAGCCATGCTTTTGTTTCTTTTCTATGTAGGGGATGCGCCAGTTGACCAAAAAGCGCCTTTCGAAACCAAGTTGAAAAATCAAATTGAGTACTTCCCGGCGACCTCGAAAGTTGAACTGCTCATAGCGCAACCCGAGATTGACTCGACTGAAATCCCTGCCTTGGTTGACCCACCAGTCGTTGAAGTTGCGGTCGGCCAGTTTGAAGATGATGGAGGGAAAGATGTACCATCGCTCCGTGACCTTCACCAGAAGGATCACCTCGGTCGTCTCCGTATACAGTTTCTGGATCTCTACCTCGTTGAATAGGTTGGTGTTGTAGATCTTCATCCGATCCTCCTCGATCAGCGCAGATAGCGCGCTATCACCAACGGTCATGCCCTTTTTCAGGCTCATTTCACGGGTGATGATGTTGGGTTTCGTCTTTTTATTACCGAGGAGGAAGACCTCTTTCACCGTAAACTCCCCCTTGCGGGTCGAGGCGTGGCTCCAGCTGGCTGCTTGCGAAGTAGAAACAAACATCAGGCTTAGCAATACCCATACCAATCCTCGGCTCCAGACCATCCCTAATGAAAACCTACTTTTATGCTTGCAAACAGAATGAATTTTGCTGGTGGCACCAAATTTTGTCAAATACATTTGCGCGTGTGAACGTCCTCAGGAAAATATTGACGATCCCTGTTATCATTTATCAGTACAGCTTGTCGCCGCTATTCCCCAGTTCGTGCCGATATACGCCAACTTGTTCGGAGTACATGAAGCAAGCCATCCTTAAGCACGGCCTGAAAGGAGTGTGGATGGGGATTAAGCGCATAGCTCGCTGTCATCCCTGGGGCGGAAGCGGTCATGATCCCGTTCCCTGATCCTAAAATCGAAGGGCCATCTTGATCTCCCAAACCTCTAGCAAGTCTTCTTTGTACCACGTCGCGGAGCTCAACGTCGCCATGATCTTCATGAGTACATCGGGGGCCTTGGGAAGGTACATCACATTGGATGTGCCGGCGACCATCTGTTTACGGTGCGTTACAGGATCGATCTTTCTGGGGCTCCTGTGTCGCCTTCGTGGAGTGAGCCTTGTCATCAGCTCACGGGATATCTTCAAGTTTTGGGGCCTCGCGGTGCTGATGAGCGCCAGCTGGATCACCTACTTCATTTCTCTACAGAAGTCCAATGTGGCAGTTGCAATGCTGGCACATTTTACTTACCCGATTTTCATAGCATTTCTTGAGCCGATATTTCTGAAGAGTCGATTCCAACCTGCGCACTTGCTCTTCGCCTTGCTGGGATTATTCGGGGTGTCGCTGCTTGCCCCTTCTTTTTCATTGGATGATCAGGTATTTCAGGGGTTGCTGTTCGGGATCCTCTCGGCTTTTATTTATTCTTTCCGCAACATTGTGATGAAGAAGCAGGTGGCTCGTTACTCTGGTATGACGCTCATGTTTTACCAAATGGTGATGAGTGCCGTGCTACTGTCCCCGGCGCTTTTCTACTACGATCTGCAGCCGCTCGGGGAGATGTGGCCCTATGTATTGGCATTGGGGATCATTGGGACCGCTGGTGGACACACCATGTTTGTCATGGCCATGCGACACTTTTCGATCACGTCCTTGAGCATTCTCAGCACCATTCAACCCATCTACGGCATATTGATTGCTATGATGTTTTTGGGAGAGACCCCGGTCCTTCGATCCATCTTGGGGGGCACCATCATTCTTGCAACTGTCACATTGGAGGCCATCCGGCATAGTCGGAGTAGGTAATTTGGGAATTTTGAGTTCGTGCTTAGGAAAGCGGCACTTCACTGGTACTTTCTGGTCTTCAAATGCCGAATCTCCTGTTTCTCATTAAACCCCTCGGACAACTCGATTGACCCATTAAGTCCTTTGAACCCGGATTCAATGCCGTTTAGTTAGTCGCTCGTGTCCTTCTTCATGGTGAGTTCCTTTGGGTCTATTTCGATAAGGCGAATCATTCGGGACTATGGTTTGGATGATAGTCCCCAACCTTGTCTCGAAGTCACTGACCTGTCCAACTAGACCCATCAGATAGCTATCGGATGGGAGTGGCAGTCCGTGTGGACAGCGGGACGACCGTAAGCGACGAAGGTCAATCGTTGTCACGTGATCATTTTGGTGCCATCAGCACGGTATCTTCCAGTATGATATAGGCAACCATGGAAAGAATAAACAGGACCTGCAGCAGGGTATGCGCCCATTGAGGAGGTTGCTTGATCAGGAGGAAGGCGGTGAAAACCGCGCCGAAAGTGAATTGGGGCCACGAACTCATCAACTCAAGCCCTTGGATGTAGGAGTTTTGCCAAATGCTGATGAACACGGTGCCCAATACAAGGCCATACAGCCATCGCCACTGGTCATCAAAATAGGCCTCAAGGTCAGTTTCGTCGCCTCGGATCCCAGTGGGAAAAAGCATGCGGGCCAACATGAAGAGCAGGATCGGGTAGGTAAGGATCGATAAGACGATGTACAGGGTCCATTGCTGGACGGTATGGGAATACTGGTAGTTGATCCACCACTCCTGGATGTGGAGAAAGAAGATACAAACAACGAGTAGCGAGTGAGGCAGACTAAGCTTGATATGACGCAGGTGCGAGAGCATATCTGCGACATTGGTCAGAATCTGGGCGATACCTAGTCCGAGGATCAGTGAGGTGAGGACGACGACGTACTCAAATGGCTCCATGCTAGTGTTGACTCATGATGGCCGCTTTGACTGATCCATGCTGCTCCAGCAAGGCTTTGGCTGCATCATACTCGAGGCTAAGCTCCTCCATCAGGAAGCGCGTCCCGCGATCGACGAGCTTGGTATTGTTGAGTTGCATGTGCACCATCTTGTTGCCCTCCACTCGACCCATTCGGATCATGAGCGCCGTAGATATCATATTAAGGACAAGCTTCTGAGAAGTGCCAGATTTCATGCGGGTGCTTCCAGTCACGAACTCCGGTCCCACCAGGACTTCGATGGGTAGCTCTGCAGCTTGTGCCACGGGCGACCCCGGATTATTTACAATTGCCCCTGTCAGGGCACCGACTTCGCGGGCATAGTTCAAGGCTCCAATGACGTAAGGCGTGGTGCCCGAGGCGGCGATGCCGATCACCGTATCCTTTGGACCGAGATCATGACCTTTAAGATCACTGGCCGCAAGCTCCATGCTGTCCTCGGCAAACTCTACCGCCTTTCGAATCGCTTTGTCTCCACCAGCAATCAGTCCAATGACCCGCTCGTGAGGGAGGCCGTAGGTCGGCGGGATCTCGGAGGCATCGAGAATCCCTAATCGCCCACTGGTCCCCGCGCCCATGTAAAACAATCGACCACCCTCCTCGAACCTAGGAACGATCGCCTCGATGAGTTGCGTGACTTTTGGAAGAATCTCCTGTACCGCTCGTGCCACTTTTTGATCTTCCTCATTGATATGCCGCAGAAGTTCGGCAACCGACATTTTCTCTAAATGATCATGTAGAGAGGCCTGTTCGGTGATCTTGGAGGTATTTTCCATGCGACGAAGTTAGGAGATTTGGCGAAAGCTCGTAGTTTAGGGGCTTTAGAGTTTTTGGATTAATTCCTTGATGCGAGGCCGCCTGTTTATCCTTCTTTTTTGTAGTGCTATTTGCTCCTTTTCGCAGGTACCAAATGCACCGGAGTTTAGGGGTGTTTGGATTGCGACGGCATACCACATCGATTGGCCGCAACAGCGGAGAATGCTCCCGTCTCAACAAAGGCAGGACTTTATCGAAATCCTGGATTTCTACCAATCATTGGACTTCAATGCGGTCTTCGTACAGGTGCGTGTGGCGGGTGATGCTTTTTATGAATCTTCCTTAGCTCCATGGTCCGAATTTCTTTCTGGGGTGGAGGGAGTAAAAGGTGATTGGGAAGAAGACCCACTGGTGTTTATGGTTCGGGAGACAAAAGCTCGGGGCATGGAGTTTCATGCCTGGCTCAACCCGTACCGAGTGACGCTGGGTGGTGACCCGTTGCTCTTGGATGATAAACACATTTGGAAGCGGCATCCCGAGTGGTGCGTCTTATATGGCCGATCCTATTTCCTCGATCCAGGCTTGCCAGCCGCTCGAGCCCACGTTGTGAGTATAGTCGAGGAGCTTATTGACAAATACCCGATTGATGGGGTACACTTCGACGACTATTTCTATCCCTACCCAATTGCAGGTCTGGAGTTCAATGACCGGTCTAGTTTCGTGACCCATGGACTCGGTGACTTCGAGGAGCGCGAGGCTTGGCGTCGGGCCAATGTGGACAGCTTAATCTTATCTGTCGATCGGCTATTGGAGTCAAAACGGCGAGACGTACTCTTTGGAGTAAGCCCATTTGGCATATGGAGAAACGCGAGCGAAGATCCCCGTGCTCCCAATGTGGATCGTACCATCAGCACTTATGACCACTTGTTTGCTGATCCGCTAACCTGGGCTGAGGAGGGGTGGGTCGATTACCTCGTTCCGCAGCTCTACTGGAAGACGACCGATATGAAGGCCAACTTCACGGAGCTCGCCAGATGGTGGGACCAAGCGGTGACCAACACACCCATTTACTTGGGGAATGCTTTGTATCAGGTCCATCGAAATTCGAGCGGAGCAGAAAATGATGAGATCAAAAGGCAGCTGCTTCTGGGTAGGCGTCTCCCCAATGTGGACGGTCATGTATTTTTTAGCGCGAGGTCTTTGATGGACCGACCAGCACTTGCTCGCCAACTGCGTGCCACGGTTTATCAATCTTCACGAGCCTCCTCAAATGCCGATTGAATGAAAAAATACCAGGTTTTGGGTGTGATGTCAGGGACATCGGTTGATGGAGTCGACTTGGCCTTCGTCAGGTTCTCAGAAAAGGAAGAAGGTCAATGGACTTATGAGGTTCAGGCGGCCGCTACGCTCGACTACGATGAGGAGTGGGAGAGCAAATTGCAAGGGGCCGTGCAACTATCGGCTGTGGACTTGCTCGTGCTAAACAATAGTTACGGGGGATGGCTGGGAAATCAGGTAAAAGCGTTTTTGGAAGCTCAGGAGTTGGAAAAACCCGACTTCATTGCCAGTCACGGCCACACGGTCTACCATCAAATCGACAAGGGGATGACTTATCAGTTGGGGTCTGGTTACCATTTGAGCCAAGCTGCTGGCTGTCGGGTCGTTGCTGACTTCCGGTCATTGGATGTAGCGCTCGGGGGAGAGGGGGCGCCCTTGGTGCCTATTGCCGACGAGTATTTATTTGGCCAATTTGATTTTTGCCTGAATCTGGGAGGTATCGCCAATGTATCCTACAAGCAAGGTGATCTACGACGTGCTTTTGATATCGGGCTGTCCAATATGCTATTGAATCACCTCACGCAGGCGTCGGGGATGAAATATGATGCCGGGGGCGCACTGGCCCGTTCGGGTAGCCTCTCGAAAGGTTACTTTGAGCAACTCAACGCTCTACCTTACTTCCAACTACCGAGTCCGAAGTCGACGGGCTTCGAATGGTTTGCGGATGAGATTCTCCCGATAGCAGAGCAGTTCAATCACCTGTCCCTAGCAGATGCGTTGCACACCGTGGTGCATCATGTGGCCTTTCAGGTCGCAGAGTCCATCAATGGTATTGGCCAAAATGGTCGTATCATGGTAACGGGAGGAGGAGCAAAGAATGACTTTATGATCGATCTGATCCGGGAGTATGCAGCTGCTGGACTTGAGGTCGTAGTTCCTGATCAGCAAATCGTAGCGTTCAAAGAGGCCATAGCTTTTGGTCTGATGGGAGTACTGCGCATGGAAGGGAAGGTGAATTGCTTCGCCTCAGTCACGGGAGCGTCCAGTAATACGAGCGGTGGGATCATTTTCGAAGTGGCATAGGCACGCGCTTCAGACTTCTGATTTCCGACTAAATTCACGGTTGCCTAAACCCAATCCCCCATGGCTGAAGTCTTGATCATCCTCCTTGCTGCAATCGTCTTTATCATTGTCAGTACCTCATGGCTCAAGATTCATCCTTTCCTGAGTTTGCTGGTTACGGCATTAGGCGTAGGCCTTGCCTTTGGATTGGAGCTGAAAGGCCTTGTCCAGACCATCGCCTCGGGATTTGGAAGTATCCTCGCTTACATTGGCTTGGTGATTGTGCTCGGCAGCATGCTCGGCGAGATGTTGGAGAAGTCGGGGGGCGCTCAGGCCATTGCGCAGATGATTTTGCAGGGCTTTGGGAGGAAGCGACCAGTATTGGCACTGAACTTATTAGGGGCTGTCGTGGGCATTCCGGTGTTTTGTGACACAGGCTTCATTATCCTTTCACGATTGTCTGATTCGATCGCAAGGGCTAAGGGCGTAGCTCCCCAACAGTTGGCGGTAGGACTGGCGGCTGGCCTCTATACCTCGCACACCTTGATACCCCCTACGCCAGGACCTGTCGCTGCTGCGGGCACCTTGGGCATTGGAGACTATTTGGGACTCGTCATAGGATTGGGAGTTTTGGTGTCCATTCCTGTGGTCCTTGTCTCGAATTTTGCACTAACCCAAATGAAGCTATGGCCTGTCCAGGAAGTCGTATCTGACGCTCGGACTTCAGATACCAAGGCTACCCTCAGCGCGGTTCGATCTGTCTTTCCCATCCTGCTACCGATTGTTCTGATTGGTTTGGGGACAACCGTGAAGTTGTCTGGTGGTACAGGCCTGACAGCCGATGTCGTGGCTTTTGTGGGCAATCCAGTCGTGGCGCTTTTGTTGGCGGTGATTGCCTCTTACTTTGTTCTGCAAATACCAAGTACCACCGTTTTTGGAGAGATGTGCACGGCGGCGGTCAAGGCGGCCGGGCCCGTGCTCATCATTACCGGAGCTGGAGGCGCTTTTGGCGCGGTGCTGAAGGCGTCAGATTTGGCGGACTCCCTGCCTTTGCTCATGAGCGACTATCAAGGCAGCGGTTTTGTGCTATTGCTACTTGCATTTGGATTGGCCGCATTGCTTAAAACGTCACAAGGCTCATCGACCTCCGCGATCGTTATCACCTCATCGATCCTGGGTCCTTTGCTCATGACTTTGGGAATGACCGATCCGGTGACCCTCTCACTTTTGGTTTTGGCGATTGGTGGCGGCGCGATGACGGTTTCGCATGCCAACGATAGTTACTTCTGGGTGGTCAATCAGTTCGGCCGACTCACCGTCCAGGATGCGTACCGTTCCTTCAGTTTTATCACCCTGATGCAGGGTGTAGTGACGCTGCTCAGCGTGCTGGCGCTGTATGCCCTTCTAGGGACCTAAGGAGGTGATTCTCTATCCCTGTGGCCTTTTTTACCTCAGAAAACCGCAATCGTTTCCGGCAACGTGTGCGAATAAAAAACCCTTGAGAACCAGCTATTTTGTAGGTTTCTTTTAGTAAACTCGAGTAGTTGAAAGGGGCGCCAGTCGTCACTTCACTTGACCCAAATTTGAGAAAAATGCTTTTGAAAGAGAAGGTGGTAGTCGTCACCGGTGGCGGCGGCGTCCTTTGTAGTGCGATGGCACAAGCTGTGGCTAAAGAAGGTGCACGCGTGGCCGTCCTCGATCTCAAGAAGGAGGCTGCTGAGGGCGTCGTACGAGACATTGAAGCCGCCGGAGGTAAAGCGGCAGCCTACGCTTGCAATGTCTTAAAGAAGGAGGAACTCGAGGCGTGCCATCAACAGATCAATCAAGACCTCGGTCCTTGCGATATCCTGATCAATGGAGCGGGCGGAAATCATCCAAAAGGGACAACTTCAAGCCCCTTTTTTGATCCCTCGGAAATTGACAACCCAGATCTAAAGACCTTTTTTGATTTAGATGCGGAAGGTATTGAATTTGTCTTCAATCTCAATTTCCTCGGCACGCTGCTCCCTAGTCAGGTGTTTGCCAGCGATATGATTGGCAAGAAGGATGCATCGATTATCAATGTATCTTCGATGAATGCCTTTACACCGCTGACTAAGATTCCCGCTTACAGCGGCGCGAAAGCGGCAATCAGCAATTTTACTCGCTGGCTGGCTGTGCATTTCTCTACCGTGGGTCTTCGCGTCAACGCACTAGCACCCGGGTTTTTCCTGACGGATCAGAACCGCTCTTTGCTGACGAACAGTGATGGTAGCCCCACGCCACGTGGCAAACAGATTATAGACCATACGCCTCTGGGAAGATATGGTGAGCCGGAGGATCTGATTAGTACGCTACTATGGCTATGTGATCCCAAATCAAGCTTTGTGACCGGGGTCATTGTCCCAATTGACGGGGGCTTTAGCGCCTACAGCGGAGTATAAGAAAGAAGACATAAAAAGATGCAAAAGCAACATACACCAATAGATACTTTGAAATGACAGGCCTGGAACAAACCTGGAGATGGTACGG
>JBCCXG010000084.1:0-13589 GCA_039191945.1 Bacteroidota bacterium | reverse complement strand
TAATTCTTTCCCTTCTATTTTTACAGCTGTGCTGAATTCTACAGTAGTAGCTTCATTTGCTCCTGCACGCCATACTTTGTCGTAAGAGGACATCTCCCACTCGCAAATGATCATTTACGTAAGTTGAAAATTTACCGCCTGGCAGCTTCTTTACGCCAATTTCCCACTTGTTCTCCAAAGGGCTCGAGCACAGCGAGTAGGACCTGCGTACTTCCTCACCGTCGATGATCGCCCGCAACGACAGGTACTGACCCTGCTTGTAGTCGAAGCGATCTCTCAAATGATCAGCCACCTCCAATGTGACGATGGTGCAGTCGTCTGTTGTCTTCTGTAGGTCTCGAACGTGCAGCGGCCAAAAATCCATACTAATGATTATTAGCTTAAAACTAACGACTATTAGTTTTAGTTCAAAACACTGGTCAGTGGGCGAAACTCGTGCCCCACCTGATCAATCGATTCGCTTGACGTCCATGCGCTGCATCGGATCCCATACCTCTGGGACACCTTCTCGCAGTATCCTTTCGCAGCGAGTGTGGTATATGCGGGAGGCGCTGTCCGCGGGATTGACTTCGAGGACTCTTTTAAATAGCTTGATGGCCACTTCGATCTCTCCCCGAATGTAGAGCGCAATGGCCTGTTGAAAATCAGGATCGCACTGCTGGCGTAGGTCGCACTGTTCGTCACTCAAACCATCAAGTACCTCGTACACCTCAACCGGTTCAGCCCTTCCTTTCACCACTACATTGTCGAGGAATCGAATGGCGTATTCCTTCGGATTGTAGATACCCTCAAACACCTCATTGCTAATCACGATACTCGTGCCGTAAATGGAGGAAAGTCCCTCCATGCGAGATGCTGTATTGACCGCGTCGCTTATGACCGTGGTTTCCATTCGATTGAGCTCGCCGATGGTCCCTAGAATCAAATGACCTGTATGCAGCCCGACACCCACGTCGATCGCGGGTAGTCCCTTCTTTTTTTTCGAGGCATTGAAATCTCTCACGACTGCCTGTGTGTCGATGGCACAGTCAATGGCATGTTCGATCCGGTCCGCGAAGAGCGCCATGACGGAGTCACCAATGAACTTGTCGACAAAGCCATTATTGGCCTTTACGCAAGGAACCACGGCTTCCAGGTACTCATTGATAAAATCAAAATTCTCTTGCGGTGACATGCCCTCGGAGAACTTCGTAAAGCCTCTGATATCTGAAAACATCACGGTCATTTGTCGCTCCACATAGTCCCCGAGTTGCACTTCTTCAATTCCTTTTTTGCTCAAGTAGTCAAGGAACTCCGTCGGAACAAAGCGGCTATTGGCCTCATTGACTCTTTGCAGCTTGGCATTGGCCTCTGCGAGCTCCTCCGTACGCTCCTCTACTTTCTCTTTGAAAAATTGCAGCTGCTCTATGATCTTATCCCTCATCACATTGAAGTTGAGCGTAAGCTTGCCAATCTCATCTTGCGTAAGTACAGAGATCTTATCGGTGATCACAGTGAAGTTACTTCCGACGAATCTCGTGATGTAACTGGTCAGTCCGGTCAGTGGGCCCGTGATTCGTCGTGAAATCACAAAGCTCATCCACACGCCAAAGAGTAGGAATGCGGCAATGACTCCACCACTGACCCACTGCAAGACAGCATACTGACGTGCCTTGCCGACTTCGGCCTTCGCCAGTAGCGCATCAAAATCAGCAGCGAGGATCTCCTCCGTCTCGTCGAGCTGCTTCTTGAGTCCAGAGTTGTCATATAAGCCAATCTTTCGGTCCAAATCCACGACCTCCCGGAACAGCCGTTGATAGTTGAGCACTCCGGCGGTGAAGGTTTGCTTCGTTGCTGTGGAGAGCTGGCGGGAGGCTTCAATGTCGTTGATAACCGCTCGTGCCTGCTCATTGAGGCGCCGAAGGTAGATGTTATCATGGCGCAGCAAAAAGTCCTTTTCATGTCGTCGCATCATCAGCAGATCTTCTCGCTTCACGACCGATATTTCTTCCAATTCGTGAGCTGCATCCCGCATCTTGCCGATGGTGTTGTAGTCCTTGTAACCTCGCTCGCGGATGAGTACCGTTAATTCTTGAAATAGGCTATCGTATGTATCGACATGACCCAGCACCACCTCAAGATCCTCCTGCAGTCCAAAGCGACGGGCGATGTCATTGTTGCTGAGCTGGTCAAGGTTTCGCCTCACTTCTTCAAAGAGCCGCTTGTGCTGATCGAGATATTTGCTCGTTCCAAATTCGAAAAAGACTCGGTTCTTTGTTTCTTGGGTAAAGAAATTGAGTTGGTTTTTGTAGTCCTCCAGCAGATGCACGTGGGTGACCTCAAGTGCACGGAAAACATCATCGACTCCTCCCCGGAGGTCGAGGTAGGCAAAGTTGATCAGGACAATGATCAGATTCGAGCTGACAAAGACCAGAAACCAAAAGACTAGCTTATGTCGAAGGGACTTGAATTTGACACGCATATATCATCTGTTCATCGACCAGCGGAATTTACGAGGAACGCGTAGCAAAAGTCCAACAGCTCTTGAAGAATTTTTATCCTCTGCTCTTACTCTACCCTTTGCCAGATCTCTTCGAGTCGCCTTTCTTGCAAGACCACATAGTCACCGATCTCCTCATCATACTCACGCTCACTAATATAACCGGAATGGTGCCACTCGTTACCAGTCACCGCACACTTGAATGGGATATCCGACCCCTCCATATAAGTGCCCGGCGGGTGATAGTAGTCGATATGCTCGTAGTAGGACTCCCCTTCTAGCTCATAGGTGCCCCCTCCGAGCATGATCAAGTTGCGTGTGTTTTTGTTGTACTGGTACCAGACAAAAGACTTCTCTGTGATGATCTTGACGTAGCCCAAGGAATCAGGAGTGGAGACAAAGGTGGTGTCGGGCGAGTATTTCCGCTTTTGCAGCTCCCACTTTCCGATCAATGGGTTGCGTGTTGCTCGCTCTGCGCTCATGCTACCACCTTCCGACGGGGCACAACTATTGAACGTTAGCGTTACACACACCAACGTAAACAAAGACAAGAATGCTCTCATGACTTCTTCATCCCAGGTAATGATCCTATCCTTGGCAGCGGTATCTCAAAGTTAATGAAGATCCACCAAAGCCTATCGACGCAAACCACCTAAGAGGCACTGTATGAGGTACTTTTCCAAATCGAAGGGATTCAAATGCGAATGGCGATCGTACCAGGCGTACAACCGCTGCAGTGTCGTGAGAATAGAAAACAGCGCCAGCTCTACGTCGACCGGCTGCAGTTCCTCCTTCGCAATGGCTTCGCTGATCAGCCCACGGAAAGCCGCCTCATATTGCTCACGATCCAATTTGTACTGTGAAAGGGCCTCACCCTCCAAATGTCGCCACTCTACGGCCATGAGCGCCATCAGATCCGTTCGATCCACCGATAGACGCACATGTACGACGATCAATTGCTCAATCTTCTCGGTAAGGCTGAGTTGCGAACGTTGTACTTCCTCCATCCGATCGATGAAGAGTTGCGCACCCTCCAACAATAGACTGGAGAGAATCTCCTGCTTAGAGGCAATATGGTTGTACAGACTGGCGGCCTTCATATTGAGCTCATTGGCAATATCCTGCATAGAAGTTGAGGCGTAGCCTTTGTGCCGAAAGAGCTGTGTACTGACCTGAAAAATCTGTTCGCGTTTTGATTTCACCTCGTGAAGTTACGTACTGCTGCGGGACAGGCATACAGTGCCTCCCAATCCTCGCGTTAGGTTGCTCACTGACCCTGAACCAGGTGGTCTCAATTTCCCAGTTCCAGGTTTTTCCTGATCAGCGCATTTCGTGTCTTGACACTTGCAGCAGATCTAAGATCGTCCTTCGGTGTGTTTTTGGCATAATCTAGCAATTGAGCAATCGTACTGGTCGCTACCTGCATGCGTGTATCGGATGAGCCATAGTATATGAATACTTCCTCCCGCTCGTTGACGATCCAACCATTGCTGAAAGCCACGTTGGACACATCCCCAATACGCTCCTCACCCTCAGGAGCTAGGAAATATCCGCCCGGTTGATAGACAATCTTAGAGGGATCTTGCAAATCAGTAACGAACAGGTAGAGGACATATCGCAGACCCGCTGCTGTATTCCTCACTCCGTGAGCCAGGTGAAGCCAACCCTCAGCTGTTTTGATAGGCGGAGGACCCTGCCCGTTTTTCACTTCCTTGATGGTGTGATAAGCTTTGTCATCAACAATGACCTCGGATGAGACTACCGCGTTCTCCATAGTATCACATAGGCCCCATCCTATGCCGCCACCACTGCCTACGCTGATGAAACCGTCCTGCGGACGAGTGTAGAGACCATATCTTCCTTCTACAAATTCTGGATGCAGCACCACATTTCGCTGCTGTCCGGAATAGGTAACCAGGTCCGGCAACCGCTCCCAGTTGATCAGGTCTTTCGTACGGGCGATTCCGCATTGCGCGTCAGCAGCGGAGGTATCGGATGCAGGGGCATCCTTCGACTTCCGCTCTGTACAAAAAAGACCATAGATCCAACCATCCTCGTGCTGTGTCAGCCGCATATCATAGACATTGGTATCTGGATCTGCGGTCTCTGGCATTGTGATAGGGTAATCCCAAAACTCAAAGACATCTACGCCATTTGGGCTTTCTGCAACAGCAAAAAAAGATTTGCGATCATGGCCCTCCACTCGGACGACCAATAAGTATTTACCCCCTCGGTAAATCGCCCCTGCATTGAAAGCAGCATTGACCCCCTGCCGCTCCATCATAAAGGGATTGGTCGACGGATTGAGGTCATAACGCCAAAAGAGCGGCGTATGGGCTGCGGTCACCACGGGATGCTTGTATTTGAGGAAGATGCCATTGCCAGGGCCTAGCGCCTCATTTTTTCGTTGGATGAGCTCGCTATATTGGCGCTGTAGGATATGTAGTTTCTCTTCGGCTGTCATGCTATTATCATTGGGCTCCAAAAGGAAAGTGATCGGACGGAGTTCTCGCCTGGGTCATCAACCCGGATAGTTCTTCCACCTTTTCTGGGTACTGTTGCGCCAAATCTTGCTCTTCCCCGAGGTCCTGGTCCAAGTTGTACAATTGCAACGGCCCTTCGGGATTGGCCTTCGCGTCCAGCCTGATTGCCTTCCACGGACCCTGTATCAATGCCTGCTTGCCACCTTGCTCATGAAACTCCCAATATAACCAATCGTGCTTTGCTTGCTCGCCAGACGACAACAAGGTGGGCACCATCGAGAGCCCATCGACCGCTGGAGGCAGCTCAGATCCGGCCAATTTGGCACACGTGGGCAAAACATCCCAGAATGCACCCACGAAGTTTGATGTACTCCCTGACTTTATCTTACCGGGCCACCAAGCAATGAAGGGAACCCGAGTGCCTCCTTCGTAAAGGTCCCGCTTCCCACCCCTTAATGGTCCATTGCTATCCAAGAAATCAGTGTAAGATCGGTTGCGCATACTGCCGTTGTCAGAGGTGAAGAAAACGACCGTACTTGATGCGATATCCTGTTGCTTGAGCAAGTCCAAAAGCACCCCAACGGATGCGTCCATTCTGGTGACCATGGCGGCATAGTCTTTCGCTTCCCTTTCCCAATCCAGACCAGCGTAAATCCCTTGTTCGGGCACCTCCTGACGCAAATTTTCGAGGGCCTCGCCATTGTCATGGGGGATGGTGAGCGGCAAGTACAGAAAGAAAGGTTGGTCACCGGAAGAGGTAATGAATTGCTTGGCCTCAGCCTCAAAAAGGTCGTGCGAGTATTCAACTTTTTCGGTGGAATAGCTCCCCAAACCTTTATGCCAAAGTGTCGAGTCCAAGTAGACTACTTTGTTTTGAAGATAGATTTTCTCACCATTGCGCCATAGATACTCCGGATAGTAATTGTGTGCCAGTACCTGGTCGGTGTAGCCAAAGAAATGGTCAAACCCCTGTTTCAATGGAGCGCCTTCCGTATTGGGATCTCCTAGGCCCCATTTTCCGATCATACCGGTACGATATCCCACAGCCTTCAGCGTCTCCGGGAGATTCATCAAGCTGTCAGGAAGTGGCAATTGCCCATTGCGAGATCGAAACTGAAAATTGCCCCTGATGGGTGTATGTCCGGTGTGCAGTCCGGTCATCAACACGGATCGGGAAGGTGCACATACCGAAGTACCGGCGTAGAACTGGGTGAAACGCATACCCTCTGCCGCCATGCGATCCAAGTTGGGGGTCTTTATCTTCTGCTGCCCATAACATCCGAGGTCTCCATAACCCAGGTCATCAGCCATGATGAATATGATATTCGGCTGGCCCAGGACTGCAGTCTGTTTTGGTGTGCTGGATTCGCAACTCAGGAGGCCGATCGCAATCAATAAGCAATGGAAAATTCTCATGGTGCTTTAGAGCTTACTTTTGGGTGATTGTATACCGACCTTACCTGATCAGGGGTGTTTTCTCGCCAAATCCATTGGGCCCAGGTCATGAACCATACCCAGTCAGGTTGACTTTCGAATAGAGACGGGTCGGGCAGTCTGCCACATTCGCCAATAGCAATCGGACGGCCCTCCGCAAGCTTTACCAGATCGTCGTGATGCGATGGCTGGTAGTCAGCTTTGTAAATATCTGCCGCCAACACATCGACATACTCGTGACCCGGATAAAACAAATCGTAAGCGTAGGCTTCATCGTCGGGCCAATCCCTGGGGCCATTGGCATTCCAAACCCAGAGAAGATTGTCCAGTCCATGAAGATCCGTGTAACGCTCATACATTACTCGCCAAAGTAACTGGACGCCCTCTGGTCCTCGACGATCACCGTACCAGAACCACATGCCATTCATCTCGTGAAAAGGCCGCCACAAAACAGGGATCCTTTTATCCCTAAGCTCCTGTAGATAGGGAACTGGCCTATCAATCTTGCTGATGAGACAATCATTTTCGACGGTTCCGGGCGTGATTATCCGCTCCCATTCCTCATCAGAGACCCTACCTTTTACCCCAAGTGTGAAACCTAGGCTATCGTGCCCCATGGGGCGGATCATATGGTACATGAGCGTGATGATATGTCCTTGCTTTTGGTGGCGGATGGCCTCATCAACCACCTCCTGGCGATAGTCTCCCGGGTAACCACGCAGGAAGTCAGATCCCCAGACTATGGGTAGACGCCCGGTTCGATGCCTCACAGTATCCTCCGAACGGTTGAGATGGGTTGCATAGTTGTGCTGCCCAGACCACACCTCTTTACCCCTCATCTCATACAGGCGACTGAGCAACTGTCGAGCTTCCTTGCTGGCCTTGGGATTGGCGGTAGAGGCGTACTCTTGCTGGCAACTGCTCAGCGTCCAAAGTACAAGTAGCCCCGAGAGGAAATAAGTGTGCATGAATCAAAAATAGAACGTGTAGCACATCATGGGAATCATGGCCTACCATGACCTGAAGCGACCAAATATTTATGGAATCGTCAAAACGCAAACTGCCGGCTCACGCCGGCAGTGCCTAATAATGAATTCAAGAAGTCCTATCCACAAGGCTTACTCAAATGGAATTCCTTTTCTTAAGCATGAAGCCTTTCTTGGATTGCTTGACATCCTGGCGCAGTATCGTCTGGGCAGCCTGCTGTGCCATCCCATCAAAATCGGGAGCAAAAACCGAAATACCCCCGGCTAGGACTTCCTTCAATGGTGAATCACTGTAACAAATCAACCCTACGTCCTCGCCCAATTCGAGATCCGAGGCAGTACATCGCTTGATCAGCTCGACCAAATCTGTGTCGGTTCGCACCAAGTACATTTGACCTTTTGCCACTTCTACCTCGGAGGCCGACGATGGTGTCGTAAATGGCAGCTTATTATCAAAGCAATAGTCCGTAAAGCCTTCGTGAAGATCCTGGTGGAAAGGTAGGTTGGGGAAGATCAAATGAAAACTGGTGTACTTGCCAGGAGGCGTATCCACGGTTTGCAGCATTCGGTACATTTCCTCCCTTTCGTTATTGACAATAGAAGAGCAATCCAGACAATCGTCAAATCGCTGATCGATGAAGATTAGCTTATTCTTCGGCACCATACGGATCGCTTTTCTCAATCCATCCGTCACTTCATTCAACTGAGGGCTGACCACAAAATAATCGTAGTGTCCAAGATTACTGATAATGTTCCTCTCCAGCTGATTGGGATTACCGTTGAATAAAAGAATGTCTACTACCGAATCATCCGGCATATAACTGACAAACGACTTGTAAAAGGACATCTTCTCATCGGTCATTTCGCTCAACAACATGAGCCCTCGCTTGGAGCACATCTTACCTGTGCTAGCGACATAATAACCCTTGCCTTTGACCGCACTCAAAACTCCCTTTTCTTTCAAAATTTTGTATGCCTTCTCCACGGTATCGCGGGCCATATCAAATTCTGCGCTCGTTTCATTGATGGAGGGTATTTGCTCCCCGATTCCAAAAATACCGTTCTCGATATCGGACATGACGATATCTACGATTTGCATGTACTTGGGCACTTTGGACGAGTCGTCCACCTTCAAAAGATTGAGGCCTCGAAATGATTCTTCTTCAGTTAATAGGGTATTCATCTTCACAGTATTACATCAAAAAAAGCTGACCGATGAGGATGGCGAGGATAGCCAGAAAGAGCACGACTTCAATCCAAGATTTGGATTTCGCTTTGCCCGACTTTTCCCTTTTGCTCACCGCCATTATAAAAGTATTCTTCTTATAGCAAGTAATGCAAACGATTGTAATGATGCTCGGACTATTTTTCAGCTACTCATGACTATTTTCCAAAATGATGCTTTTCGGAAAATATTACACGATTCCAGGAAAATAATACCAGTTTATGGGGCCGATGCTCAGTTCAGGACTTGCGTTTGCTCCTGATACTCCTTTGGAGAGACGCCAAATTGCTGCCTAAAGCACTTAGAGAAGTAACTGGGATCCGAAAAACCGACCTTATACGAGATCTCCGAGAAGGTCAACTGCTTGTCTTCAATCAACTTCGCGGCCTTTTTCAAACGGATGGTGCGAATGAACAGGTTGATGGATTGGCCAGCCACTTTATTGATGCGATCATACAACTTTGTTTTGCCAATACCCAGCTCCTCGACGAAGTGCTGATAATTGAGACTCGGGTCTGAGAGATGTTCTTCAATTACTCTAACCAGTTTTTCCATGAAAACCTGGTCGCTACGGTCTTCAATCATCTGATCAGGAAGCAAATCTGCAGATCGCTCAAAATGACTCCTAAGGCTCACTCGATTGCTGATGAGGTTGCTCACACGCACCTTTAGTAGTTGGACATCGAAGGGTTTTGTAAGGTAGTCATCCGCCCCAGCCTGGTACCCGTCTATTTGGCTTTCTTCTCCAACCTTGGCTGTCAGGAGAATGATCGGAATATGACTCAGGTAGTCGCTCGATTTGATGCGGTCACAAAGCTCCATACCATCTAGTTTTGGCATCATCACATCGCTAATGATTAGATCTGGAACCATTTCTTGCGCCAACTTGATCCCTTCCTCGCCGTCTTTCGCTTCCAGTACTGAGTATTCGGACTTCAGCGCATTTTTTATGTACGACCTCATGTCAACACTGTCCTCCACTATGAGCACCACGTAGGTACTCTTTGGTCGAGTGACAGTTACATCTACTCCGTCAGTGGTCCCCACAAAGAGCTTCTGGATGGTCTCCGCACGCTCGCCCGCATCCACTTGTATTTCGACCCGCTCCTCTGCCTCAAAAGCATCAAAGCCGACCGGTACATTCAGTTTGAACGTCGTACCCTGCCCTGGATCACTTACCACCGTAAGGTCCCCATGATGTTTTTGAGCCAACTTCTTGGCTAAGTTGAGACCGATGCCCGTACCTGTTCGCCTCACGTCTCTACTTTCAATTTGATAAAAGCGCTCAAAAATATTTGCCAGTTGGTGCTCCTCAATCCCAATCCCGGTATCGGCGACGGATAACTCCATTTGACCCTGCTTGACGTCGATCTTCACCGTAATACGCCCTTGTTTACTGGTAAACTTGAAAGCATTAGATATCAGGTTGAAGAGGATCTTTTCAATCTTGTCACCATCGAACCAGCCCACGTAGCGGTCCACATTACTGTCTAGTCGATAATTGACATCCATGAAATGAGCGCGATATTCGAAGGCGGAGAAGATCTCTCCTACAAAGTGGACAATGTCTCCCTCTCCCACTCTGAGTTTGAGGGTATCTCGCTCAAGATCGTTGGCATCCAAGAGCTGATTAGTCAGACGCAGCAAACGGTGCGCGTTTCGCTCCACAATCCTGATTTCTTCTTTCTCGGATGCTTTCAATGTCGGTGAATTGATGAGGTTACCAATGGGCCCCATGATCAAAGTCAACGGTGTGCGGAATTCGTGCGACACATTCGTGAAAAACCTGATCTTCTGCTGATCTAGCAAGTGGAGTTTCCGCGACATTTCTTGAATCTCCAAGTTCTGCTCTTTGAGATCGGAGGTCTTATCCTCCACCATCTTTTCGAGCATTTTATTACGACTACGAATGTTTTGCACCCTCATTCGATACAGCGCGTAAGACAAGACGATTACCAGGAATAGCAGGATCAAACGGAACCATGTAGTATTCCACCAGGGTGGAAGGATCACCACAGATAAGGTCGCCTCCTGCTGACTCCACCGGCCATCGCTGTTGGATGCCCTCACCCGAAAGATGTATCGACCATGTGGCAACGACGTGTAGGATACTGTACGGTCGGTGGCGTCGACATAGTTCCACTCCTCTTCCAAATTGTCCAGTTTGTAGGCATATTTATTATTGGATGGAGATGCAAAATGCATGCTTGAAAAAGTAAAAGACAAAATGTTGTTGCGGTGATTGAGCATAAGCTCTCCCGTCGAAGCAATAGATGACTCCAACACCAACTGCCCGTTGATCGTATCTCCGACTCCGATGTCCCGGTGAAATAGTTGAACCCCGGTGATGAGCGGCTTCGCATCGTACTGATTGTGATCAATGCCCCCGGGCTGGAAATAACACACGCCCTTCACTGAGCCAAAGTACATCGTCCCGTCGCTCAACCTCAGCGCGCTGTTTTTTAAAAAGTTGTCCGCAGGCAATCCATCTGCCGTAGTGTAGTTTGTAAAAGATTCGGTGGCTAAGTCGAAACGACTGATCCCTGCATTGGTGCTGACCCACAGGACTGAATCGTTTTCTGGCAATATTGACTTGACGGAGTTACCTGCGAGTCCGTCCCTATCGTTAAATCTGGTGACCTTCCTAGAATCCAAGTCGGCTCTTACCAAGCCACTTGACTGCGAACCAATCCAAAAACCAGATGATAACTCTGTGAGTGTATTGACCCCTTCTCGGAATAGCTCCTGACCTTCATACAACTCAAACTCCACCAGCGCTGCGGTGGTATCTTTGATGTGATAGAGACCGTAGGTCGTTCCTACCCAAATGGTGCCCTTGCTATCGGGCATCAAGGTATTGACACTGATCTCATTGCGACGCTGGTGATTCTCGAAGATGAACTCCTGCAAATCCATCTCGCCTTTCCTCGCTCGGTATATTCGGCCAGAGTGGCTAGAGATCCAAATGTCTTTTCGGGTATCCTCTACGATCGATTCCACACTCCAAGCGAAAAGACCGGTCGTATCATCGCCAATGATGTATTTGAAGGGCGTATTTTCCAGGGTCTGAAGGTCTATTCGAGACACTTGGTTAGGAGAATGACCCAACCACATACGCCGCTGACTATCAATCAGTATGCTGGCGGCGATGTCGTCATTCATCGCAATATTTTGCGTATTGTATCCTTCGAAGGCTCCAGAGTGCCTATCGTAGCGACTCACACCATTTGATGTGCCGAACCAAAGATTGCCTGAGTGATCTTGGTCGATGCCGTAGACGATATCAGCCCCCAAAGAGTTTGGATTGTTCGGGTCATGCCGCAGCACATTGAATCTTTTTTGGTCCAGGTCCAGCTTGAACACGCCGCTGCGCTCCGTACCCATCCACAAAACATTCTGATTGTCCGGGAAGAGAGAAACGATGCGGCTTCTACTGAGGTCTCTATCAATCCTCCGATCCAGGTTCACAATGAACTCATCGGCCTCGGGATCATATTGACAGAGACCAAAAGTATGTTGGCTTGCAGACCACAATGTGCCTGCATCATCCTCGACAATATCACTGAAGATGATCTGACCGATAGGACCCGGAGTGCCCTCGGAGAGGTAGGACTTAATACTGAAATCATTTGACCCAGGATCATTGATGGCGCGTGCCAATCCCAAGCTCGTCACAAACCAAATAGAGCCTCTGCTGTCTTCAAAAATGCGGGTAACATTGTTACGATGCGTATCTGCGGTACTGCCATACTCACTTCTCTTGATGACATAGTGTGTCTCACTAAAATTCGAGACGCCAGGACTATACTCTCTCACCTTCCCAAAACCCTTATTGGTGGCTAACCAGATACCCCCTTTGCTGTCTTGATGAATGGCATTGATCTTCTCGGTGCCCTTTCCAATTTTGTGCAGCTGATCTCGTTGCGCATCCAGCAAATAAAGTCCAATCCCATCGTCATAGTTGAGGCCGACGCCAGTTCCTAGCCATAAGTTGCCAATGTTATCAACCAACATAGACTTCACCGGCAGATCAAACCCAAAATCCCATCGACGAAAAGACTGAGTACGGTAATCGTATTGGAAAAGGTTCTGATCGGTACCAATCCATACGATGTTCTCGTCATTGCTATAGAAACTTAGCGCATCGTAGTTTCCGATGTAATCCGATAGTGAGTCATTGGGGGCGAAATTGATGAACCGATCCAGCTCCTGATCGAAGTAACTCACTCCGATTCCACTGTAATCGACCCAAATATTGCCCCGACCGTCTAGGTGGAGACCATCCAATTGTACCTTCTGAAAAGGAGTGTTTGCATCCTTCGCGTTGTATTCAAAGGATGTGAATTCGTAGCCATCAAATCGACCAACGCCCACCTCCGTGCGAAACCAGGAATAACCCAGTTTGTCCTGAAGAATGAAACCCGCGGTATTGCTCTTCAGCCCATCCTCCGACGTGAACCTCTCGATACGGTATAGACTAGATTGACCATCAGATGAGCGCCAAACCAGGAAAAGAAAAGAAAAGGCGACAATCCATCTCATAACTCCTATGCCTTGTCTTCAAAAATAATCAACGGAGCCCATTCTTGCTTGGGCAGTTGGTCGTTCTGGAGTGCTGGAAAAAAACCGGTTGCCATGAATACCCTTTTCGAAGGTAACTATGAGGAAAGAATTGGGGCAAGAATGGGTGTTAGTGGACTGATTTCTTTAACGCAAATTCCATTGTTCCCCGACGCATTCACATTCCCATATCCAAGGTTCTCTCAGTTTATAGAGGCCGGCTCCGATGAACAATTCTCCATCTTGGGTGAGGTCGCCCCGTGCGATCGCAATTGGCTTCTATGACGGCTCCTGTATATTCAAAAACTGACAGCAAGCGACGTCCTCCAGAATCTGCACTGTCCCGGATCCTGCCCAAACGATTTTGATTTCCTTGATTCTTTCAGAGTCTCCCAATCCAATCTCAGCCCTGAGGGGAGAAG
>JBCCXG010000083.1:0-13596 GCA_039191945.1 Bacteroidota bacterium | reverse complement strand
TTTTTCTTTTTCTTCTTTTGGGGCTCGGGCTCGGCATCGTGGTGGATGTCCAGGGAACGATCCATGATCACATCACCGACGATTTGCCAGTTGCCCGCTTGTTCGCGAAAGTTGCTCATGTCCTCCAATGGCACTTGGGTTTGCGCCAGGACCTGGAAAACCCCTAGCCCTATGGCTAAGAGTGTTAAGGTAAAATGCTTTTTCAAGGTTATGTGTGCTTTGAGTTAATGGCCCGACTTCCAAGATGGATCCGAGCACCGTGAAATTAATACAGGTGGCGGATTTTGGAGGGACCGCCCGTCAAGAAGCCAAGAAATTTCAGGGCAAAGCAAAAGCCAGATAGCTGTCGCCCGATTTCGTTCCTAGCTTCCCACCACCAGCCGCAATCACAACATATTGCTTGCCATCTACTTCATAGGTAGCAGGCGTTGCAAATCCAGCCGCGGGTAAGCGGGTTTCCCAGAGAATTTCACCGGTATCCCGATCGAAGGCACGGAACTTTCTGTCCATTGTGCCCGCGATAAACAATACACCTCCCTCCGTCACCACCGGTCCTCCGTAGCTTTCGGTGCCGGTTGGAGGGATCCCCCTCTGGGTCAGGGCATCATGCTCACCCAACACTACCTTCCAAAGGTACTCGCCCGTGTTGAGGTCAATGGCATTTAAAGTCCCCCAAGGAGGCTTTACGCCGGGATATCCCTCGTGATCAAAGAGTTTGTTGTATCCGGTAAAGGCATAGGGAATATCTGGATCCGACTCCGTTTCCCGTAGGCTAGCCATGTCCAATTCGACATTTTCTTCTTCGTACAAATAGGCCATCAGCTGCTGGACCTCCGCGTCAGGAATTTGTCCAAAGCCTGGCATTCGACCTTTTCCATTTTTGATGAAGGCCATCGTTTCATTTCTGGTCAATTTCTCTTTGAGCCCGACCAGGCCAGGGAAAACATGCTGCTGGCCCTCGAGGTTAGCCCCGTGGCATGCGGAGCAATTCTTCGTGTAAGAAATTCGCCCTGGAGTGTCAGCGCTTTTCGAAGGATCGAGGTCCACCATTTGCAATAGCCAGGGCATTTCGGACGCATTGATGTACAAAATGCCATTAGTAGGGTGGACCGCGGCACCTCCCCAATCCGCACCCCCGTCAAAGCCGGGAAAAATGATAGTGCCCTCGACGCTTGGCGGAGTGAATTTATTGCCGTACCGTGCATCGGCGATTTTGTTCGATACAAATGCATTGGCTTCGTCAGAGATGTCCGTAACTAACTCATCCGAGAACCGCTGTCTGGCGAAAGGAGCCGGCTTCAGTGGAAAGGGTTGCGTGTAGGCCGCTTGTTCATTCTTTAGGTCCGATTGGGGAATAGGTCGTTCTTCAATGGGGAAGAGCGGCTCCCCGGTCTCCCGATCAAAGACAAATACCAGGCCCTGCTTGGTGACCTGTGCAACAGCATCAATGTACTTTCCATTGTGCTGCACGGTCAGTAAACTAGGTTGACAAGGCAGGTCGCGGTCCCACATGTCGTGGTGCACCGACTGAAAATGCCAAATGCGCTCACCAGTTTCCGCGTTCAACGCGATCAACGAATTGCCAAACAGATTGTCACCATGTCGATTGCCTCCGTGAAAGTCAAAGGAAGGTGACCCAGTTGGAGCAAAAACGATTCCTCTCTCGGCGTCGAGACTAAAACCGGCCCAGGCATTGGCACCCCCTACTTCCTTCCAAGCATCCTCGGGCCAGGTCTCATAGCCGTATTCGCCAGGATGTGGAATGGTATGAAAAATCCATTGGGGCTGACCTGTCCTCACATCAAACCCACGAATGTGGCCCGGTGCAGCCTTCTTCCCTTCGGAAACCCTCGATCCGAGAATAAGAAGGTCTTTATAGATCGTCCCAGGGGTAGTTGCGATCATGTAGTAATCCGACACATCTCGCCCCAAACCCTGACGCATGTCGACCTTGCCAGACTCGCCGAATGATTCGATGAGCTGGCCGGTAGTCGCATTCAGCGCATGCAAAAACGGACCCGCTGTAAACAGAATACGCTCATCTCCCTCCCCGTCGGTCCAGTAAACAACCCCACGATTTACTCCAGAAGGTGGCCCCCCGTCAAACGGATCAAAAATCCACTGTCGCTCACCTGTGGCTGCATCCAGTGCAAATACTTTCGTCCTCGGAGAGGAAGCATATAGCGTACGACCTATGATGATGGGATTGCATTGTATCTCAGATCGCTCATCCTTGTCCCCCGTCTCAAAGATCCATGCCACCTCCAATTGTGACACATTCTCTTTATTGATCTGTGACAAGGAGGAGAAGTGACTGGCGGTCGGATCCCCATGATACGTCTCCCAGGTGCTAAATGCCGGGTTGTCGGTAACGCTCGCCGGAGCCTCAGTCACTGGGACCTGACAACTCCACATCGCCAGAAGACTCATCAGCACGAGAAAAAACGATGAATTGCTCATATGTAACTTAGTCCTATTTCTTTCCATAAATCCCTTGATCAACGCCGCGGTTCGAACCGAAAAACAAATCCTCCATAGGGTAGGAGCTGTACTGGGAGCTCTTCGCCGACCCAAGAATCTTGATTCGTGCCAATCTCTCTTGGCCCTGCTCCATCTTCGAGGCCTGTAATTGATCGTGGGCCACTGATGAAAGATAGGTCCAAGTCCCAGGCTTTGGGTTGATCTTCGCCATTGATTCCGGCCACGTACCAGACATCGCCCTTTCTTCGGGCAAGGACGACATCCTGCCCCGGATAACCTCTCACGTATTTCACCTCATCCCAAGTAACCGGTAAATCCTTGAGCAGCTCTATCGCTGGAGGCGGCAGCTTTTGAAAACCCTCCACGGCATCCGCCAGATGCTGCCAACCCGACTCAAACAGCCAGGCCAGAGCCATCTCATGGGCATTGGTGGTGATATGGGGGAACTGCATGTCGGTCATCACCGTCGGTGTATAATCCATCGACCCAATGACGTTCCTGGTGAAAGGCAAAATCGTATTGAGCTTCGGAGCATTGGCCGGGTAGCTCTCATCAAATGTGTAGGATTCCGCCCCCCGAACACTTTCCATGGTCATCAAATTGGGATAAGCGCTGGACCAACCTCTAGGAATAGCACACCCATGAAAATTGACCATGAGCTCATAATCAGCCGCATCAGCGAGAATGTCCGTGTAGAGCTTCAGAATGTCAGGCTTATCGCTCTGAAAAAAATCGACCTTCATGCCCTTCACGCCGATGTCTCTCATCCAGGCAAACTCCTCACGTCTCCGGTCGCGATCGTTTAAGCGATCCCGCGGTTGCTCGGTGACTTCATTGTGAGGTCCTCCGGAGTTATACCAAAGGAGTAAACCTACATCACGGGCTGTTGCGTACGCGACCAACTCCTCGATGGTGCCTTGTGGCATCAGGTTCCAATTGGCATCCACCAGGGAGTATTCCCAACCCATCTCCGCCGCCAGATCAATAAATCTTTTCAGTTTCTCTTTATCCTGGGGACTATCGTGATCCGATAACCAGCTCCAACTGACTCGGCCCGGACGGACCCAGGTTGCTTCTCCGATTGTGCTTCCAACGCCCAGTTGCCGGACCATATTACTCGATACGATAGTGGACAGATCCCCTATCGCGATGGTCTTCCAGCTGGTCCGCCATGGCAATAGGGCACTTGCCACGCTTTGGCCCAGCCCCATCGCCTCGTCGGACTCCGGCCACCGTAAGCTGTAAATGCTAGACCCCTCTTCATTGTCAAGGTGAGTCCCAGCGAAATCATGCGTGGCACTTTCGCTCAACAGTATCCACCGATCGCCGACCGTCTTAAACAATGCTGGGAAGGCCCAGCCATTTCCGTAAGAGGAAGTTTGACCTACGTCAATATCATGCTCCACAAATCGCTCGTAAGCGGGTGTCCACTTCGTGATGCGGTCGTAAGGCTGAAGCCAAGCTTTGGTCCTAGGAGCGAATCGGTACTCCATGATATCTTGCTCCAACGTCACTGCCTGATCGCTGCTTCCGGGGAACTCATACCTGAGCGCCAGGCCGTCGGCATAAAGGCGACACACAATCTGAATCTCAGCGCCGAGGGCGTTTTGAAAGAGGAAAGACTGTTCCACACCTTGCTCTCGGAAAGCAACCGCTTTACCGGTAACGAAGTGGTGCCGCCGATCAATGACTTCCCGCGCGGAGGTCGCAACAAAGGAAAGTCCCGTACTCAGATCTGCATCGCTGCGAATCGCACCGAGACGAGAGGAGTCAATCAGCACCTCGTCATTAGCTATGACCACATAATACAATTCACCTCGCTCATGCAGCGAGAGTCGGAAAGATAGGTCATGCGAATCGTCCAGTAGTACCCAGTTGGTCTCCATGGGTTGACAAGCTTGATTGACTAGCAACACTAAAATAGCTAGCTTGTAAAGCAACTTTCTTTTCAGCACACTTATTCTCATTAATTGTTTCAAACATGCCGCTGGCATTGGTCAGGAAAAGCATGAACCAGGCCATCTTTTTGCCCCCCAGCAGGTAGTCCCCTATGCTCTTCTGAGCCTGATTCTTCGAGACGAACCATACTGATGATCACCAAGATGAAAATCAGTATCATGATCAAGTCCAGAGGCTTTAAGATCATCTGTAGTTACTCATCTGTATCTAAAGGTATCTGAGCGCCGCTGACTGGCCTTCATGGTCTGGTAGGATACTTGTGAAGTAGTCCAATCGCAGATAGTGAATTCATTGTGTGTGACCATTGACTTTAAAGCCAATCGTGGCGTTGCTACAAGATCTGCACTGCTCCCTTGCTTTTTAGCATCCACACGAACGTTCTCTTCTGCTGTTGACTTTTTTGGTTTTATGTGAAACACCAGCGCAGCAGAGCGGTTCTAGTCTGCGGCTATCAGCTTCACTTTGACATCTTGCTATGCCCATCATCAACAAAAACACACCGACAGACCACGATATCTTAGAGCTCCTCCAAGACCGCTGGAGTCCAAGGGCTTTCAAACCCGACCCCATACCTGGAGAACAAATCCATCAAATGCTGGAGGCAGCACGATGGGCGGCTAGCTCGTACAACGCCCAACCCTGGCGCTTTATCTATGCACAGCAGGGGACACCCGCCTTCGCGAAGATCAACGACACCTTGGTACCCGGCAATCAGGCCTGGGCTGAAAAAGCTCCATTGCTTTTACTATGTGCCATGAAGAAAGACTTTGACAACGGTAAACCCAACTTCCACGCCATGTACGATCTGGGTCAGGCGGTTGCCAATCTATCCACTCAAGCGCAGGCACTAGGCATCGCACTCCACCAGATGGCAGGCCTGGATCGGCGAAAAGCAGCTGAGGTCTTCCAAATTCCGGACACGTTTGAAGTCATCACAGCCATCGCAGCAGGCTACTATGGCGGAGATCTCTCCCTGCTCCCAGAACGCATGCAGGCGGCCGAAGAGCGAGGGAGGGAAAGACTTGCGGTACGGGAGTTCAGCGCGGAAGGCCAGTGGCCGGGTTAATGTCTAATACTAGTCTGTGGGTTTCTGATACCGTCCGGCAGGACTACGTTTGCACTGTGGGCTGTCGTTGATTCATCCACTAAATGAAGGGTCAGATCGACCAAAACCCGTCCCAGAGCCCGTAACAAGCAGGCGGAGATAACCACCGTCTTTTCATCCCGGAATCGTCATTAGCCTTCCGGCTACGAACATAAATTACTTCAAAATCAGTCAGTTAACACGGAGTTGGCTCGTCACCATAATGGTTAATTATGCCTCCTCACCTAACTCACTGATTTTCTTGTACTTTATGCCCTCGCTTTGAAACCCCAACGACGAATCCGGGTTCATGGGAGGAATGAGATGGCCTTTTTACACAGGGATTGATGCTCGCACTGCTGACGCTAGGGGCAGGCCGCGATCTGGTTTTATTGGATGGGAGGGTCCCGCCTCATCATAGCATTGTGCCGGTTCAGCGCCGAGAGGATGAGGCACATTCAGAATAGTAGTAACTTCTCACTATCAGCATCGACAACCTACTACTATGAGCCAGCATCTCCACCGATCATTAGGCTTCGCCATCACCTTCTCCCTGGTATTTGCAGCGAAAGCCCAGCAAGAATCTCTCATACACAGCTTTACCGGATACTTTGAATCTGTCCACGGGACCATTTCCTACTATCCTGCCACCGTACACTGGTCCTATTTGTACAAGGAGGACGGTGCGAGTATCCGAGGTCTACGTCTCGATCTACCCCACGAAGAAACGTCCACCGACTATGAGATCTCGGAATTGTGGGGCAACGAAAAGGGTGTCATCTTCATCTGCGGTAAGATGACCGTTTTGCTCATCAAGGAGCCAGGCGCTGCTGCCGCTAATACTCCTTTGATCACACTATCTAAGACCTCAGAACTTAACCTACCTCCCAGTCAACGTTCCTATTATCAATACTTTGCATTGGATCACTCCACGACCCCAGCTATCGTCGCCGGAGTCGAGGGTGGGGTGCCCGATGAGTGAACCCATCATTCGTCCCTCAACGATTGAATGGGGTTGGCCAACGCTGCGGAGATCGATTTGTAGCTGACCGCCAGCACCGTGATCAACACAGCCCCGGCACCCGCAGCTAAGTAGATGAGTAGGTGTTTCGGAGCAAATAGATCAATCCGATACTCAAAATCACCAATCCAATGCTTAAGAAAAACATAGGCAACGGGCCATGCTATAAGATTGGCCAAGACAATCAATAGTACGAACTCTTTCATCAATAGCTCAATGATCTGACGAATCGTGGAGCCCAGTACTTTTCGTACGCCAATCTCCTTGCGGCGTTGCTCGACCATAAAAAAGGATAGGCCAAAGAGTCCCAGTGCTGAAAGGATAATCGACAACCAGGTAAAGGTGGATACCAGGGCAGAGAAGAACTCATCGGAAGCAAACAATTGATCAAATTCCTGATCAAAGAATTGATAATCAAACGGATAATTGGGAAAAGCCGCTTGCCATGATTGGTCCAAATAGTCGACAGTAGCTTTCATTTGCTCCGGCCGGATCTTCACGTTGAAGTTGGCTCCCGGATTCGGATTATAGAATACCATCAAGGGCTCGATTTTATGCCGCATGTTGGCGAAGTGAAAATCCTTGATGACGCCGACCACCGTCCTGCGTGTTTCACCCCCAAAGACGAGTTTCTTTCCGACCGCGTCTTCCCATCCCAACGCCTCTTGCATCGCTTCATTGATGATGATCGACTCATCCTCATCGGTACCAAAGGTCTCACCATAGTTGCGACCCGCCACGAGTTCGATGCCCATCAAGTCGAGATACTGGTCGTCCATGGACATCACGCTTACAATCCAGGGCTCGTCCTCATTGCCGCCCTCGACGTTGACGCCACTCCTTCCAAAGGTTCTACCTGGCATGTTGCTCGAGTAGGATACACCCACTATGTCCGGGTTCTGCTCAAGAGTTTGACGATACGCTTCCACTCTTTCGGTCAACCCACGGCCATTGATGCTTATGTTGATGATTTGATCCTTATCAAAGCCTAGTTGTTTGTTCTTGATGAAATCGATTTGACGAGAGACGAGCAAGGTGATGCAAATCATGCCGATCGAAGCGACAAACTGGAGCACGACCAGCGTCTTTCTGAGCCAGACCCCTTTGGCACTACTCTGGAAGCGCCCCCGAAGTATGGACACCGCTTTGATCCCCGAAAGCACCATGGCAGGATAGATGCCCGCGAGCAGTCCAATCACAATGGCAAGTACGAAATATGCTGGCAGCAGCCATTGGTAGGTTGAGACCAGCGCAGTCATGTCCAGGTCCAAGCCCAGCCCCATCGTCTCATTCAATACACCGATACCAAATCCCGCGAGAAAGAGCGACATTAAGCTAAGCAAAACCGATTCTACGAGGTGCTGGCTGATCAAGAGACTCCTTGTGCTGCCGACCACTTTTCGGATTCCAACCTCCTTAGCACGCCCCGAAGATTGGGCGGTCGTCAGATTGACAAAATTGAAGGCGGCGATCAATAGAATGAAGAGCGCAACTCCTCCCATCGCATAAGTGTACACGGCATCGCCAGGTTCGATGTGATAAAAGTCGAACAGTATGCCAGACGAACCCAAGTGAATATCGGTTAGCGCTTGCAATTGTGGCACCCAAAAGTCGTTGACATCATTGGCGAGCGCTATCTCTGCCATCTTGCCCTCCACCTGCAACTCCTTCGACGCATCCGACAATACGGCGTAGCCGATCATGCCTAGTCCGTTCCACGAATCGATGTATTGTGCAAGGGATGAATCGGACTGTGCAGGAAAAAGGGACATCAGCACATCAAATCCCAAGTGAGAATTCGATTTCACATCGTTCATCAAGCCAACGACCTCCCAACTTTGATCGTTAATCATGACGATTTGTCCAAGAGGGTCGGCAGATCTGCCAAAAATTTGCGAAGCAAAGGTCTCAGTCATGATCAGCTTATGAGGTTGATCAAAGGCTTCCGTGGCTATATCGCCATTTTGTAAGGGCAGATCGAAAATGTCAAAGAACTCTTTCTCGACATACAATCCGTACTGGCTATAGTATCCCTTGTCTCCCACTTCCATACGCTGCTCCCCAGCATACATGACACGCGAGGCTATCTCAACTTCAGGAATCTCTTCCATGGCAGAGAGTGGCATTCGAGGATTGGTGATGGCTACTTCATTACTTGTCACGCCAAGCGCCTCATCCACCGTGGTAAATCGAAAGATTCTGTCGGCTTTCTTGTGCCAGCGATCGTAAGACAATTCGTTGAAAAAGAAGAGTGATAAGACGACAAACGCCCCAAATCCTAAAGTCAGACCCAGGATATTGATAGCCGTAGAAAATGCATTTTTGCGAAAGCTGCGAAAGGCAACGCGTAGAAAAGTTCGGAACATGAGTTTTTGAGTTTAGACCTGTTTTAAGGTAGAACAAGTCCTGGCGATCACCAAAGTGGATTACATCAGCGGTCTTCATTTGTTGATCCCAATGGGAAAGGAAGCACCGAAACTGAAAACCTTAATCGTTTGCGCAAACATCATTTTGACGAAAGAATGACGATTTTACGGATGCACTCGCCGATTCCTCCTTTTTTCCTCGCCTGTTCATACGGTTGCAATTCCCACTTAACGGTCATCAATCTTGTCTGACCTAACAAGAACCGTTACCTAACATAGAATATATAAATTGAATTCAGAACACAGCAATAACCACCATGGAAAACCAGATATTCCAAAAGATGCTCATGGGTGTATTAGCCTGCTTACTTTTTATATCTCCCCTCGTCGCTGACACCGGCCAGCCGGCGATGCCACACTTCTCAGGATACTTTGAGATGGAGGACAGCGAACTTGTCTACTATCCGACCCGCGTCGAGTGGTACTTTGTTCGAGATCGACAGGGAGAGATTGTTGGACTGAACTTTGTCCTCCCCTACGAGGATGTGAAGCGTAGCTACCGCATTTCTGAGCGCAAGACGACGAAGAAAGGTGAGATGTTTGTTTGTGGAGCAACTTCCATCTTTTGGGATAAAAGAGAAAACCGCCCCGAGGACGAACCGCTCATTACTATTTTCAAAACTGAAGAATCAAAACTGCCCCTGCATAAGCGTACCACTTACAAAGCTTTCTCCGCGGATGAGTCCTACGCCTCCGACGAAGCGCAAGTAAGAATACAGAAGCCCAGGTAAATCCCCCCCTCCAAAACGTCAATTACAAAGGTCAGTTTAGTAGACCATCGTAGAATTTATAGTAGCTTCCCTTGCCCATGCGATGGGCCAAAAAGCACAGCTCAGTCATATGATAATCGCCCCACATGGATGATTCACCGTGTGGGATTTTGCTTCCTGCCGGGATGTGATCCCAACCATTGGGCCGGTGATAAATCGAATGCAACAACAGGCCCTGGTGATCCATAGAAGTCGACAAATAGGGTTCCTCTAAGAGCGTACCCAACACTGTCAGCCCTGCTTTTGTGTATCGGGAGGCATCATCGGCATTCCCCCCAAAGTAGGCTCCAAGGCGTAGCAATCCCTGGGCCGCAATCGCAGCCGCAGAGCTATCCACCGGTTCATGGTCATTGATGGGCTCAGAAGTACGGCTCATATAGTCACCTAATTGGTGAATACCTGGCGCACCCGTGTCCCAGTAGGGGATGCCATCTTGGGCGGTATATTTCAAATAGAAATCCGCCGTAGCGCGAGCGGCCTTTTCAAACACTTTCACGTGTTCCGTGTTCTTCTCCGGACCGCTGTAATCGCTCAGAAACTCGAGAAATTCCGCGTATCCAACGATCGCCCAGGCCAGCCCTCGGGTCCAAGTCGTAAACCCGGAAAAACCCTGTTGGGCGTTTGGGCATCGGTAGTTGCCGTCGTTGAGATTAAAAATAGACTCATGGGCAACTCTCCCGGGTTCATCGTAGCTATCTCGTCCCTCACCATAGTACACTGCGTATTTGGCGGTAGTCATCCCGTGTACCAAAGCACGCTCGAGCAAGTTGATCTGGCGATCGTTCTCTTCTAAGAATCGATGACCAAAGCAATGCGCGGCCACAACTATGCGGCAGGTGCGCATCGTGTCGATAAACAAGGAATGAGGTCCATTAAAGGAATAGATATAGCCTCCATCTTTGATCTCTGACCAACGTTTGGCCTGTACGGAACCCGAGATCTTTATGGCCAATTCATAAAAGTCTTTGGCTTCATCCGGTGCTTGCAAACCACCTTCATTGATCAATCTCAAGAGATTGCCGTAGGTGCTAAGGTTGTTGAAGCCGTGATCGTGTACTCCAAAATGGCTGACGTGGTGGGCCATTTTTCCTACTGTATTTTGACGACCCATTTCAATAAGCGCCGAATCCTGCTGCGCCTCTCCGATCAAGATCTGACAACCGTATTGAAAGCCCTGGGTCCATTCTGTCCATCCTCGCGTCGTGTATTGGCCCCCGACGGTAAAGACAGGTGAGCCTTGCTTCTCGTCGTAGTTGCTATTGAGGGCTACGACCTTCTCCGCGGACAAGTCCCAAAAACGCTTCAGCGGCGCCTCAAGGTCCTTCAATGATAATTGGGTATTGATTTTCATTTCTTTGAATCGGGTTTTTCTTTCTATTTCTGTTTGGCAGCGTGCGTCGCCAGGACATCAAAGTATTGGTCTTTCTGACTATTGCCTGCCGACATTTTTAGTGCGGCCTTCGCCAGTTTGTAGGTACCGGGGTCGATTGCCATGAGTTGATCGATAAAGCCCTGAAGGTTCGCCTCCAGCTGATCTGCATCGTCAAGGAGCTTCGTCACCAATCCCATCTCAAAAGCTCGCTCTCCATTGACGGATTCCGACAATAAAATCATTTTTTTGGCCTGTGCCTCACCCAACAGTCGATGGATGCGAGTAATTCCTCCCCAACCTGGGAGCCAGCCATGACTGACTTCGGGAAACGAGAACAATGCATCCGCAGTGGCCACCCGAAAGTCGCAACTCAGAGCAAGCTCCAAGCCTCCACCCATCGCGTAGCCTTGGACATAGGCCAAAGTAGGAATCGGCAGGGACTCCAGTGCATAAAATATCTCATGCCCCAACAAAATCCAGTGATCGATTTCTTTCCCTCTTAGGGCATTAAATTCCTTCAGATTAGCTCCTGTCGAAAAAGATTTGTGGCCGGCTCCTCGGATAAGCACTACACGCGCGTTCTCTTCTTTAGCCGCTTCCTGAACTGCCTCTCGAAGCTGATTCAGCATCTCAAGGCCCATGCAATTGTGCTTTGCGGGATTGTTGAGCAAGATGGTATAAAGGCCATCATCCAGCGACGTAATGATAGATTCAGGCATGATCAGTCATGGTTTCCTTTATTAATGGCTTCTCCGCTAAAGACTTCTGTGTCAAAAGATCGTAGTCGATTGCTAATGAGGGGTTTGAAATCCATCCTGTCCAGGATATCTGCCTGAAGATCCGCGCCAGGGGCCATTTCAATCAACTCTAAACCATCGGCCACCAGTCGAAAGACAGCACGCTCCGTGACATACAGCACCTCTTGCTGTTTTTGCCTGGCATAGTCGGCCGAAAACGTCACTTGCTCTACCGCATCAATGAACTTATTGAACTTTCCGCTATGGTTGATCCTTAACGCATCGTCGGTCACCTCTATGTCCGCTTTGACGGCAAAAGTCCCACAAAACACCACCCTCTTGGCGTTCTGGGAGATATCGATAAACCCTCCGCAGCCGGTCAGTTTATTTCCGAACCGACTCGAGTTGACATTGCCATGCTTATCCACCTGCGCGAAGCCCAAAAAAGCCAAGTCCAGGCCTCCACCGTGGAAGTAGTCGAATTGATAGGCGTCGTCAACGATCGAACCGGGGTTGTACATGGCACCAAAATTGAGTCCGGTAGTCGGTATACCCCCTGTAGCTCCTTGCTCGATCATAAAAACAAGACTTCGGTCAAACTCCTCCTGTTGGGCAACGATTGGGACGCCATCTGCCATCCCATAACCCAGATTGACAAAAGCGCCCTGAAACAGCTCACGAGCGGCTCTCCGACTAATGACTTTTTTGGGCCCTTGCAGTTGGAGGTCCTCTTTTGTGTAGGGCACGTCTCTCTTGACGAGTGCCTCATCGAACTTGGAAATGAAGGTCATCTCCTGCGTCTCGTCCTGAACGATATAGTCAATCAAAGCACCGGGGACCTTTACATGACCCGGATCCGCATGACCTGTGTTTATCTTCTTTACTTGGGCGATGACTGTTCCTCCATTTACTTTCGCCGCTTGCGCAATAGACAGCATGGCAAAGAATCCGACTTCCTCCTCCATGGTAAGATTCCCCTCTGAGTCAATGGAAGTTCCTCTGATGATCGCATATTCGATTTGATGGGCCTCGTAAAAGAGATAGTCCTCACCTTTAATTTGGATGAGGTGCACCAAATCATCTTTGGTGATACCATTGATTTTTCCACCCTCTAGCCGCGGATCTACAAAGGTGTGGAGGCCTACTTTCGTAATCACACCCGGTTTGCCGGAGGCGCTGGCACGCATCGACTGACTGAGCACGCCCTGCGGGAAGTTGTAGCCTTCCAATTTCTCCGCTTTGGCCAAGTCGACCATTTTCGGCGCATTGCCCCAAAAACCACCAATCGCCAACCTCACCAAGCCTTCGTGCGCAAAATGATTCAATCCTCGCTGATCGTTGTCCCCCAAACCGCAAGGGTGGACCACCTTGAGCTGCCTGGGGTGGCCCCTCTCTTGGTATTGTTCGCCGATAGCTCGCATGATACGATCAGGAACGGCGTGTCCTGCTCCCCCTCCACCGATGGCAATGGTAGCATGGTCTGGGATGAGTTCGGCGGCTGTGTTTGGGTTGATGATCTTAAACATCGCTACTGTTTACCGCCGCTAAATTACTACCGCGGGTTCCTATCCTCCTCATCTTTAGGAAGAAGATTCCAATCGATTGCAATAGGCGCTATGGAGGTGCGAGAAACCAATACCAACCTCCTAATCAGAGGCACTTTTCCTGAAAAAAGAGCCCAATCACCGTTAAATTACACCGCAAAAATCTCCAAACGAGCTAACGGATGAGAATAAGGGAAGGAAG
>JBCCXG010000082.1:0-13602 GCA_039191945.1 Bacteroidota bacterium | reverse complement strand
GTCCTCAGGTAAGCCAGCCATTCACGGTTTCGGCCACCCCCATCGTTCATTGCGCTGATGTGGGTAGGTCGTGCATCCAGCGCTACGATCAGCGCATCCTGCTGCCAAAGGGATCGATCGCCATCCGCGTAGACTTCGTCATCCATAATATCAAAGGCAAGGTAAAAGTTCTCGTCGTCGTACGAGGTAGAAAACTTGATGCTGAGGTCTTTTTCACCTCTATAGTCAAAGGGCTTTCCGTTCATGTTAGTGGGATCGAAGGTGATCCATGCTCCGCTCCACTCTTTGAGGTCACCATCGATTTTGACCTTTTTGGGTGCCTTGCTAATGGTTTGCTTGTACACCGGTGCGAAGTTGATCGTCTGGGGAACCACGATGTCGGGCCGACCCTCGTAAGTGTAGGTCACCTCTGCATCGAGTTTGATGGGGTCGAAAGCATTTACCGCGGCTCCTTTCACGTTTTCCAACTCCAGGGGGAGGGTCACCACATCGTTGGGTTGTACCATCACCTCATCTTTCTCGAGGCTGTAATGCAGGGCGCTGTGTGTATTGCTTTTGATCCTGGCCGTCATCGGGTAGTCCGAATCGTTGGTGATCTTCACCTCTGCGGTGATTTGGTCGAGCGCATTCGATGCGACGTAGATGGGTTCGACTTTGACAGGATATGGACGATTCCTCACCAGTTCGACGATGTCTTCGGTCACTACGTTTTCGTCCCAAATACCATCTAACATAAGATTAGCCAAAATGGGCCCTTCCTCCGTCATAGTGATCCATACCACATGATCAAACTCACCATATGCTGGTCCGCGCAATCCGCTACCGCCACCGGTCGTAGCGAGCGCGATGTAGTTCCCTTTTCCTTTGGACCTTTTCCAGTATCGGTGGTAGTGCCCGGCAAACACGTGGTGTGGCCGGCCTTCTAGCAGTTGCTCCACATCCGGCCATCGCATGGGATCGTCCTGTATCCACATCGGCTGGTGTTGAAAGACCATCGTCCACTTCACCTCCTGATTTTCTTCGAGCGTCTTTTTGATCCACTCGTATTGCTCATCGTCAATGGACCCTCGTCCTGACCCGCGGAGGTTGTCTTCGGAGTTGAGGCAGAGAAACAATACATCGTTGTAGACAAATGAATAGTAGGTCACGCCGAACAACTCTTTCCATTTGTCTTCCATGACCTTGTTGGTAATGTCATGATTACCAGGCACGTAGAAGAAGGGTGCATCCAGGCTGTCGATGAAGCCCATGAACTCGGTCCACTCAGCATCTAGGCGCACCTCATCTTCGGTGTAGCCTTCAATGAGGTCCCCCACGCTCATGACAAACTCGGGCTGCAAGAGGTTGAGCTTCTGGATGCCTTTGAGGAAGATGCCCGGGCGATGGCCACCCGTCCGATCGGTGACCACCGCAAACTGAAACTGGTCGATGCTGCGGTTCCATTCGATGGAGCTCCACGGTTTTTGTTCGGTGGGGATGTCGATGATGACACGGGGTTGATTTTGGGCAGATGTGCCCACCACAATTAGGAGCACCATCAGGAGGGATAAGTAGCGTCTCATTTCAGTTTGGGATTTGCCCACAATTTCATCTACTTGGATGAGAAAATGACCATTCGGAGTTTACCAAATGGTTAATCGGTAGAAATAGAAAAAGGGAGCCTTCATAGACTCCCCTACGGCATTTTTTTATGTGATGAACGGCTGAGGCTAAATACCGAAGCGGTCAAAACCCTCAAATACCAAGGCATCCTCCAATGTGGAAACTGGCCCGATGAAGGTAACGACCACGCCCCAGACACTACTGAACGTGGCCCGTTCGAAGTCAGACCCGTTCAACTGTAAAGTCAAAGTTCCTTGTCCCAGCGTGGGGGTATTGACCTGCGCGATCACAGAAATGGCCTTACGTTTTTCGTCCTGAATCACTTCAAAGGTGGATATGGAACCAACGGCCGTCACCCCGCCGACCCCGTTGAGCCCGGCATACAAGGGATTGGATGTTTGCAGTACAAAGCGCTCCCCGTCGATCAAGATGTAGTTATTGTTGTCCAAGGTGAATGAGCGCGCACCGTATCTGTTTTGGAGGGAGGTGGCTTGCAAGATCAGCGAACGATCGTGCACCATCTGTTCTATCTCGACGAGTTTTTCGGCTCGTGCCTCCTTCCGTTGTTGCTTTTTGCTGATTTTCTGGTCACCACCCTCAGGTTGTCCCATCACCTCTGCGCACCAGGTGATGGAGAGGAAGGCCAGTATTCCTATCTTCTTCATTTTCATATCCCTCTCCGTTGTTGATAGAAGGGAATGTTGCAAACAGGATGCCAAGATCCAATTTTATCGCGTTTGCACGTTTTAGAGCGTTTCTACCTTGAATTTCTTGGCTCCACCCTATGGACGGATGGCGTCAACCCTCCTTGATGTTTTACCTTTTTGTGGGTTTCAATGGCAAATTATTCCGATTGAGCAATGGCTTTACCTGCTCAGCCTATTCGCAAGCTACCGCAGTAGGAAATGGCTATGTTCGAATAATAATTCAGCAAGACCTCCCGCGAACGAAATGCACAAATTTTTTATCATCATAGCATGCTTGGCAGGAGTAGTGGGTTACGGACAAGGCCCTGACCGTAACGTGGATCTTGAGTTCCAACACCTCAATGACGGCTTATCACAAAATCGAGTAACGAGTATCATTCAGGATCATCTCGGGTATTTGTGGGTGGGTACCTACGCAGGCCTCAATCGCTATGATGGTACCTCCTTCGAAATCTTTGAAAATGTCCGTAGTGACTCGACGAGCTTGCCCGATAGCTACATCCTCTGTCTCTACGAGGATCAGCATCAAAACCTTTGGATAGGGACAGCTTCGGGTTTGGCCCGGTTTGATCCTGGACTCAATCGTTTTGAGCGCTGGGAAGCTCCCCAGGAGCAGGACGACCCGTATTTCAAGGTGATCAATTCGATCGTGGAAGATGAGCAAGGGAGGCTGCTTGTAGGCACCACAGGTGGTTTGCTTCGGATAGACAATGATGAGTTTGAGGCGGTGTCGTCCAGTTTCCAGCACCGCGAAATGCGGTCGCTGATGAGAGCGGGAGGCAATGTCTGGGTCGGAACTGCAGGTGGTCTTGATATCCTGGATAGTGATGACAACGTACGGCCGGTCGCTGACGAAATGGGCCAGCCCATTCCTTTTGGACAAGTGACGGAGATTGTACAATCCGGGAGTAATGAATATTGGGTGTCGACGCAGGGCAATGGTGCTTTTCAGTTGTCAGCCGTAGATGCTGCGTTCCGTTGGAGACATTTTAAGCATGATCCTAAGGATCCCTCTTCTTTGGGGAATGATCGGGTGCAGACCCTGCTCGTGGATAGTCAAAATCGTGTTTGGCTCGGTACGGAGAACGGGGGCTTGGACCTCTTTGATGCCGAGCTTGGTTCCTTCATCCATTTCGTGAGTGATGTATCCAAACCTACGTCGCTCAACAGCAATTCGATATGGGAGATCACCGAAGACCGGGAAGGGCGTCTGTGGATCGGGACTTTCAACCAGGGTGTCGAGGTATGGGATCCTTATTTCAGAAAATTTCAATCGATCAAGACCGGGCTTAGTCACAACGTGGTCAGTGCAATGGAGGAGTATGAAGGGGAGCTTTGGGTAGGTACGGACGGTGGAGGGATCAACTTGTGGGATGGGGAAGCCTTCAGGTACATCCGGAAAGGAGGCCCAGAAAACCTCACCAGTGACGCCATATTGGCATTTCACAAGGACAGCTACGGTGCGGTCTGGGTGGGTACATGGGCGGGTGGTTTGCTACGCTACGAAGCCGACAGCCAGACCTTCACCCAATGGGGTGCAGACGCAGAAGACCCTCGACGACTTTCGTCACCGAATATCTTTGGGATCGATGAGGATCGAGCGGGCAATCTTTGGGTCGCAGCACTAGACGGAGGGGTCAATCGATGGGACCGGGCCAGCAATACGTTTTTCAATATCGCTTCTAAAGATGGAGCGCAGCTTACCAGCAATGTCCTAATTTCCCTTTTGGTCGACTCCCAGGATGTCGTTTGGGCAGGTACAGAGTCGGGGCTCAATCGCATTGAATTTCGGAGCGAGGAAGATTATACGGTTCGACAGTTCAAGAAGGACGCCGAAAACCTCGCGGCTTTGCAATCCAATATCATCAACCAAATCTATGAAGATCCGATGGGAGTGGTCTGGATTGCGACTGGAGCGGGCCTGAGCCGATATCATCCGGATAGCGAGACTTTTGCCACATATGATAAGCTCAATGGCCTACCGAATGCTGTAATCAAGGGGCTTATAGATGATGCGAATGGTGGCTTATGGATTTCCACTAACAATGGTATCAGCCACCTCACCTGGTCCGAAGATCGGCCCGTTTTTGAGAACTACAACCCCAATGATGGCTTACAGGGCAAAGAGTTCAGTCGCGGTGTCATGTACAAAGACGCAGAGGGCTTGATTTTTATGGGAGGCAGCAATGGCTATAGCTATTTCGATGCTTCCTCCATCAATACGAACCCTCATGTGCCAACCGTGGTACTTACAGACTTTAAGTTATTCAACCAATCGGTGGGGATCGGAGCGCCAAGTTCACCCTTGTCAAGACATGTGAGCTCGATGGATCGGGTGGTGCTTCAGAGAAACCAAAACGTCTTTTCGATCGATTTTACCGCCTTGAATCTCACCCACGCGGACAGGAATCAGTACGAATACCAACTGCAGGGCTTCGAAGACCAGTGGAACAATGCCGGTAGCCTACGCAGTGCCACTTACACCAATCTGGCTGCGGGTAATTACCTTTTTAAGGTGCGTGCCAGCAACAATGACGGCGTTTGGAATGAGGAAGGAGCGCAATTGGCCATCACCGTGCGACCCAATTGGTGGGAGACCTGGTGGTTCCGCGGGCTACTGGGCCTGGCGATCTTGTCCTCGATCGTGCTCGTGTATCGCTACCGTCGGTCGATCATGGAGGCAGCGCAGTCCGATTTGGAAGAGCAGGTCAAGGCAGCTACAGCAGAGTTAGAGCACAAGAGCATGGAGATCGAGCGACAGCGGGACAACCTGGAAGCAGCCGTGCTCGATACGGACTTCGTCATTCGCGAAGCGGTGGAGTCCGGTAACTTCTCCGCCCGCGTGCAGGTTGAGGGCAAAGAGGGGGAGTGGAAGAAGTTGGGCACCTCCATCAACCAGTTGTTTGACTCTGTACTTATGCCCCTCGGTCGGGTCAAACAAGTCATGACTGAAATGGCACAAGGCAATATGACGGCGCGCTATACAGATGAAGCGAAAGGGGACATTTTGGACCTTGCCAACAATGTGAATGGAGCCATCGCGAGTCTTGCGCTGCTACTGGGAAAGGTCTCTGGAGAGGTGGAGGGCATGACGCAGGTTTCAGATAGCATGTCCCAAAGGAGTGAAGATATGGCAGCTACAACATCCGAGATATCCAGGTCGATAGAGGAGATCAATGCGGGCGCTGCCAATCAGCTTAGGATGATCGATGAAGCTCATAACTTTTTGTCGGGCATTGTGACTTCCGCTGACGCCATGAATAAGCAAGCCTTCAGCATCAATCAGACAGCTGCGCAAGGCACAGACTTGAGTGGTGAAGGGTCGAAACTGATGGATCGATTGGCCGAAAGCATGCACAAGGTGATGAACTCCAGCGAGAAAACCTCTGAAGCGACAGCGACCCTGTCCAATCGATCCCTGGAGATCAGCTCTATCGTACGTATCATGAAGGAGATTGCCGCGCAGACCAACCTATTGGCATTGAATGCAGCGATCGAAGCAGCCCAGGCGGGAGACGCCGGTCGCGGTTTTGCCGTGGTCGCTGAGGAGATTCGCAAGTTGGCAGAGGATTCTAAGAAGTCGGCCAATGAAATTGAGTCATTGATCAGTAGTATGCAAGATGATACGAGCCGAACGGCAATGCTTATTCAAGAGATGGGCGCGGACATAAAGGAAGGAGAACAAACCACTCAGCAGGCTGCAACTTCCTTCCAGGAGATCTCGGCCTATTACCAAAAGACCTTTGAGTCCTCCACCGATATCCTCAACACGGCCCAGCAGCAGTCCTCAGATATACAAACGGTTGTCAATTTGATTCAAAATCTAGTCACCGTGTCCGAGCAGACTGCGGCAGGTTCTGAGGAGGTGAATGCCTCTACTGAATTGATGCTGTCGGCGATGGAGTCGGTCAGGGAGCAAAGCCAGGCGATGCTCCAGGCGCTCAAAGACCTCGAAGAGCGCATCGCCCAGTTCCAATTGGATCAGGAAGGGGACAAGGATCAACTTGCAACATCATCGGCGATCGCTGAGTAGGGCCGCTTTTTCTGCGGTCTTTTTCACATCCCAACCTTTGCAAGGCCTGAAGGGCAATGGGTTGATCGCTCACAAGATTGTGGAGCACGCGCCTGATTGTTGACCGGTTCGGCAGCCCTTCACCCATCCTTGAATTAAACCTTCGAACCCGCCGAGGGTCAAAAGGATGATTTCCAAACCACCTAAGTCAATGAAAGCTATTTCTTTCCTGCTGTTCAGCCAGGTCTTGTTCCGTTTTTGTAGTTATACCTCTGATGAGCCTCCATTCATCGCCGATACACCTATCGTAAGTGTAGTTGACGAGGTCAACCTTCGTCATTTGGGACAGCCAGCTATTTTGATGACCCTTTTGATCCGTGAAAGTGACATCTCCGACAGGCAGGTGCAGGTTCGGGTTACTTTTCCGGCCAACCGGCCAACCGGTGCGTTGATCCTCACCACAGGTGGATTTGGTAGTTCATTTTACGGGACGAGCCGGGAGAAAAACAAGACGCTAACCGAGGCGTTGGCCTTGGGCTTAGAGACCTATGAAGTGCGCTGGATGGGTGCACTGGGGTGGGGAACCGGGACCGAAGGGCTTGGTTATCCTGGTGCCACCAAAGCATTCACCGATGTGGTGCGATTCCTCACCAACCAAAAGATGGCCAACGATGATATTCTTATCGCACATGGTGGCAGTGGAGGCGCTTTTCAGATCGCCTATGGTCTTTCCAGGTACGGTCTGGATGAGGTCTTGACCCATGGGATACTGGTGGCGGGACCTCCGACCACTGATCTGGCCCGAGCCATTTTTGGGGGGATGGATGATCCATTGCTCTGGGATCCGCAGGTAGCGGGCTTTGCCGTGACAGACTACATCCATGGCTGGAGGGGCAACGGGGATTATTGTGTCAACCACGGGCAGCGACCCCCGAGCAGAGTAATACAAACCTTAGAGGAGTCTTCTATTCTTCCACGCCGGGAGCAAGTGAAGTTGGACTATGGAGCCATCTTGCACTTCGTGAATACGGATGACGAGACCAATGCGGATAGTCAGGGTCGACGCTACTACAACGCCATCATGAGTTCCAAAACCTGGCACTACTTAGCCAATGAAGTTTCCCATGATGTCGCAGGTATCCCCGAAGGTGCAGCTAAGATTCGGGAGATACTGGAGGACATCGTACGCGGATCATCTTACCGCAGGCTCAATTGATCTACAGCCCGTCTGGCTTTGCCTTTGTCGAATCAGGATGGATCGGTCAAGTCAATTTGTAAATCCGAACTACCTTGGACTGAGATATGAATCGGTCAAAGCTTTACATCTTTTTTCTACTCCTACACTTCATGGGGACTGCGGCTGCTCAAAAAACACAAATCATTTTTAGAGGGGACGATATGGGTTTTTCCCACAGCTGCAACCTGGCTTGTGTCGATGCCTATGACAAAGGCCTGGTGCGAACAGTAGAGGTGATGGCAACGGGTGCCTGGTTCGAAGAAGCCGTTCAGATGCTTAAGGATCGACCTGGACTTGACGTCGGTGTACACCTGGCACTTACTTCGGAATGGGCCAACCTTAAATGGCGGCCGCTTACGGCCGCGCCTAGCCTCGTCGACGAGAATGGGCACTTCTTCCCGATGATTTGGCCCAATGACAATTATCCGAAGGCCGCCCTACTCAATCAGAGCTGGGACATCAAGGAAGTGGAGGCGGAATTTCGTGCCCAGATAGAATTGGTAAAGCGACGTATCCCTCAGACCTCACACATTACCGGTCATATGGGCTGTAGCAATATCAGCGAGGAAGTAAAGGTAATGGTCGGGAGGCTTGCCAAGGAATATGATCTGGATATCGTGCCGATGGAAATGGGTTTTGAGCGCATGCCCAAGTGGCAAGGCAGTCAATACGATGAGCAGCAGAAGATAGAACGTCTCCTCCAAACCCTGGAGGAACTGCCACCGGGTAAGTACCTATCTGTGACTCATCCTGTGTACTTCACGCCAGAGACAGAAGCGGTGCATCACATAGGCTACACCAATGTAGGTGCCGAGCGCGACGCGGAGACGAAGGCATTGATCAGTGAGAAGGTCCAGGAAGCCATAGGCAAAGCGGGTATCGAGATCATCGGGTACTCGGATATCGGTCAATAGCTCATCCGACCGCGACTGATTCGTGCCTTACGATGTCCACCGGTAGTTTTTGAGTACCTGTCAGGTCATCGTTGAGCAAGAGTGCAGCCCCTAGCGATGACCCGGCAGCTAGTGAGCTCGACCAAACCTCGAAGCCTTCCAGCTTATTTGCCAGCATTTGTGTGAAGTGATGATTGGAGCTGAATCCGCCGTCCACGTAGACCCTTTCTATGGGTGTTTTTCCGAGACAACTTCGTAGTGACGATACCTGGATGTTGGTGAGCTCGTCCATCAGCAATTGGTAGGCTTCTTCGAAGGAATGGAACTGTGAAAGGTCTTGCGCTGCGCCATTTTTATAGCCGAATAGCTCGGGATCGAGATGATCATAATGGAAGACAAGCTGCTGACTTGCCCTGATCGGGAGGCTGGGATCAAATCTAAGGGTTTTGAACAGTTCCGGATCCTTGTTGAAATGCGCGGCAATTTTAGCGACCTGGTACTCGATCGATTTGCCCAGGAAAACGCGAGAAGCTTTAATGCTCTGGCCTTGCAGATTCATGTAGCAAAGGCAACCGTTGGTGAGCTCTTGGTCCGTGATCTGTTCGTTGTTGAAAGGATTGAGGCTGACACTCCATGTCCCTGTAGATAGTAGTACAAAAGGTTGGTTGCTGATGCGTAGATAGGGCAGAAGGGCCGCCGAGCTGTCATGTACTCCTACACCGACGGATAGGGTTTGCCCTTGGATCTCTAGGCGGTCGTGATGATCTGTCCTGACAATCGGCGCGAGTTGGGGTAAGAGTTCGCATGCGTTCAACCAGGGATGGTACCCGGCGGTTGCGAAATCCCAGAGGCCGGTATGACAACCCAAACTCGTATAGTCCGAGACCATCTTACCGCTGATCTGGTAGCTCAGGTATTGAGGGAAGTGAAGAGAGTGATGGACCTTTGCTGCCAGCTGCGCCTTGTATTCCTGAAGATAGAATAGTTGAAAGCCGGAGTTGAGCATCCCCGAGAGCGGGCTGGCCATGGCCAGTTCAAAGTCCCTGCGATCGCCAAATCGCTCAAAGAAGCGATCGTAGAAGTCATCTGGTAAGGGTTTGGTATAGTTATAGAATGGAGTGATCAGGTGTCCTTTCTCGTCCAGGTGCACCATGGAGGCACCATATCCCGAAACATTAATGCCGCGGACTTTGAATCGATCGTCTGCCAGTATCTGCCGCAAGGCATCTTGCATCCAGGTGTTGATCGCTGGTAAATCATCGCCCAGGTATCCATCATCATCGGCAATCTCCGAGAAACTAACCGCGTCTTGATGCACTACGGTATACTGCTTGTCGAATACGACCAATTTCTTATTGGTTTTCCCAATATCAAAAATCAAATCAACAGGCAGCCTGTCGCTCATAGCCCCGTAGCCATTGAGTGCTTGCCCCGCTGGTCGACCAATGTGTTGCGAACGTCAAGTTGTCGATAAGTTTCCAGGGGTCGAAGTACGGCACGTTGCCGCAGTCGGGCCTCGGCGACTAGTGGTCTTACGTCGGTGCGGAAAGCATCTTGGAGGACCTCTTGAGCTAAGCTCACGTCGTTGTTTTTTTGTGCTTGTGCGAGTGCCGGTCGATCGACAATCAACGCCTGAGCATAGGCGATTTTGATGGCCTCGATAGATTGCAGCAGGTCTTCTAACGGGTCCTTGGTATTGTGGCTGGCATCAATCATCCAGGACACGTCTTGGTTTTCGGTATGGTTGAAGCCATCGACCAACTCATTAAAGATCAAGAAGAGCTGATACGGTTTCATCGCACCCACGGTGAGATCGTCGTCCCCGTACTTGCTGTCATTGAAGTGGAATCCACCGAGCTTGTTCTTCATCATTAGCACGGACACGATCTGCTCGATGTTGGTATTGGGCAGGTGATGGCCCAGGTCTACCAGCGTGGTAGCCTGCTCTCCCAGCTCAGTGGCCAACAGGTGGGAGGTACCCCAGTCAGGGATCACCATGCTGTAGAAGTTGGGCTCGTAGGGCTTGTACTCTACCAGGAGCTTCCAATCGCCAGGCAGATGTGCGTAGATTTCCTGAAGAGCGCCAAGCGTTCGTTTGAACGCCTCACGGAAGTTATGCTGTCCGGTAAAATTGGACCCGTCCGCCAACCAAACGGTCAAGGCTTTTGAGCCCAGGGCTACTCCATAGTCAATCACTTCCTTGTTGTGATTCACCGCCTGCTTTCTGACGGCGGAGTCCACATGGCAGAGCGACCCAAACTTGTAGGAGTGGGGTGCGTCAGGCTGATCCTGGAAGGTGTTGGAATTGACCGCATCGAAGCCAATGTTGTGAGAAGCAGCCAACTTCCTGGTTGCTTCGGCATCCCCCGGGATGTCCCAGGGGATGTGAAGGCTGACTGACCCGCAAGAAGCGTTGAGCCGGTGCAGCAATCCAATATCGGCAATCTTCTGGTGCAGGGAAGCGGGCTCGCCACCTCCCGGGAACCTGCCAAAGCGGGTGCCTCCGGTGCCTAGCGCCCAACTGGGAACAGCAATTTCAAATCCCTCTATTGTCCTGATCAGCTGATCGATGTCGAGGTTGCGGGTACGTAACTCCTGACGCAAGCTTTCTAATCGGCGTTGGTGATCATCGATATGGGGTGCATTGATTGCAACAATGGCTTCATCTGTGATCATAGTCTTATCATCCGTAAGGTGTCTCCAGGATTACTATCTAACAAATGCCGGTGCTACCCCTCCATCGACATTGAGGATGTTCCCGGTACTTTTTCCCAACAGTCCTCCGACAAATGCGAATACCGCATTGGCGATGTCCTCGGTCGAAATGATTTCGTTCATCAGGGTCCGCTTGGCATAGAACGCTGGCAGTTCTTCCACAGAGACCCCGTAAGCCTTAGCCCTTCCTTCGGCCCACTTACCTTCCCAAATTTTGCTGCCTTCGATCACGGCATCGGGATTCACGGTGTTTACTCTGATTTTCTTGGGTCCTAGCTCCGCAGCCAATAGGCGAGACATATGGGCCTGCGCTGCTTTGGCCGAGCCGTAAACCACGTTGTTGGGTCCGGATACCAGGGCATTTTTACTGACAATATTGACAATATCTCCTCCTAGGTCCTGCACATTCATGACTTTGACGGCGGACTTCGAGAGGTTGAATTGCCCTTTCGTGAGGACGTTCATCAGCAGATCATAGTCTTCATCGGTCGTTTCAACTAGGGGCTTAGAAATGGCTAATCCCGCAGAGTGCACCACGATATCGACGCCTCCAAAAGCCAAACACGCCACCTCTACGGCCTCATTCACACTGTCGGGATTGGTGATGTCTGCCACGGCGTAGGCTGCGGTATCTTTTGGAAAGGTCTTGTGCGCGTCGATTGTCCGGTCTTCTTGGATATCTGTAATCACAACACAGGCGCCATGTTCGACGAGTTTGTCGGCAATGGCTTTTCCTATACCTCCAGCGCCACCCGAAATGATGGCCACTTTTCGTGAAAGCGGTTTTTCCTTGGGCATTCGTTGCAGCTTGGCCTCTTCCAGCAACCAGTATTCGATGTCGAAAGCCTCCTGGAGTGGTAGGGACACGTATTCGGAAACAGCCTCTGCCCCACGCATCACATTGATCGCATTGACGTAGAATTCACTCGCCACTCGTGCTGTCTGCTTGTTCTTTGCAAAGGTGAACATCCCTACCCCTGGCCAAAGAATCACGACGGGGTTGGGATCCCGCATCGCTGGGCTGTTGGGACGTTTGTGGTTCTCGTAGTAGTCCGCGTACATCTTTCTGTAGTCATCGAAGGCGGGGGTGAGCTGCTCCTTCATGGCTTCGGGATCCGTCAAATCCAAGTCTGCGGCGATGTCTAGTACCAGCGGCCGGATCTTGGTTCTCAAGAAGTGGTCGGGGCAGCTGGTACCCATCGGTGCCAATTTTTGTACATCCTCGCTGTTGGCAAACTGTAACACACGCTCGTCATCTGTGAAGTGCCCTACCATACGAGAGTAGCTAGAAGCCAGCCCTCGAAGTACCGGCGCCATCCTAGCAGCCTGGGACTTTCGCCGGTCTTCATCCAAAGAGGAGACTTTCTGCCCACCAAACACGGGGCCCTTTTTGCCTTCTTGCGCAGCAATGTACTGGCTTGCTTTCTCGATGGCCTCCAGAGAGCTGATGTAACACTCATAGGCCGTATCACCCCAGGTAAAGAGCCCATGGCCGCCCAGGTAAATGCCTTGGATGTCCGGTGTTTGTTCTACGGCTTCCTGCAGTTTCAGTCCCAGGTCAAAGCCGGGGCGTTGCCAGGGGATCCAGACGAAACCTTCACCATAAATCTCTTTCATGATTTGCTCACCATCCTTAGAAGCGGCGATCGCGATCGCTGCATCAGGGTGCAGGTGATCGATGTGCTTGAAGGGGAGGAAGGCATGCAAAGGTGTATCGATTGAAGGGGCTCGGGAGTCGAGGTCATAGATGCAATGATTGAATAGACCCACCATCTCATCTTCATGTTCCAGCCCTCGATAGATGCCCTGCAAGGCATGAAGTTTATCATTATACAGACCAGCAAGGCCATTGCGCTTGAGGCTGCCGATATCTCCACCAGATCCTTTGATCCACATGACTTCTACTTCTTTCCCCGTCAGCGGGTCTTTTTCCATGGTCTTGCAACTCGTATTACCTCCACCATAGTTGGTAATGCGCAGGTCCGCACCGAGAATGTTGGAACGGTACAGCAGCAGCGCGATTTCGTCACCTGCTAAAGTTTGGGCGTGGGCTTCGTCCCAGAGGTAGTTGACGTGCTGGTAAGTAATGTCTTCGGTTTTCATCTTTGATAAGCGATCAGTTGGATAGTGTCAAGAACTCAAATCTCAGTACCTTTCGATTCATGGCTGTCCTGCAGTTGAGGCCTGAGGCGTGCGGTCAGGATATGGCAGGTCAACCTGTCTAGGGGAATGAAGTTACTTACAAGTTGATCTAATCGAAAGTGATATGTCAACAGACGCAATTGAAAACGTTGCCGATTCGGAATTTGAGCGCGAACCCGTCCCAAACCAAGCGCTGAAGGGCTGGAAGAGCTTCTTGGGCATGTACGCCGGGGAGCATACGGCGGGCACAGAATTCATGATTGGACCGCTGTTTTTGACTGCCGGTGTCAGCGC
>JBCCXG010000081.1:0-13805 GCA_039191945.1 Bacteroidota bacterium | reverse complement strand
TTTGGTCTGGTCCCGAACCGCACGAGACGCCTCGTCAATTCGAAGCAGCTCCGCGCCATCACCCGATTCCACAAATTCAAGCGCCGCCCGCCTACGCTCGTCTACCAGTTGCCGGTAGTCTTTTTGCAGCTGGGCCAATTCCGTCGTTTTACCATTTTCTTCCAGCATCTTCAGTGACTGCTCCTTGAAGTGAACCGGTGGCGTGTAGAAGATATAGAACACGTACATCATCACTCCCGTGAATAAGATGAAGTACTGCATTGGGATCTTCAAGATCGCGTTGAACATGAGCCCCATCCGGCTGGCTCGTACATCCTTGCCCCCCAGATAGCGCTGCACCTGGGACTGATCCGTACCGAAGTAAGAAAGCGCGAGGAACAAGCCTCCCGTGATGCCTGACCAAAAAGTATATCGTTTCTCAAAATTGAGATCAAAGTCTATGGATTGCGTCTTGCTCAATACCGCTGCGATATCAAAGGCATCGAGAAAAGAAACGTGGTCAGAGATGTAACCAATCAGCATGAAAAAGGCGAAGAACATCCCGGCCATGATCACTGCCATTTGCTGCTTTTGGGTGATACTCACCGCCTTGGTTCCTCCTGAAACTGTGTAGATCACGACCAGGATACCCGTGATCAGAATGGTGAGGTTCAAGTTCCAATCCAATATCGATGAGAGTATGATTGCTGGCGCGTAGATCGTGATGCCCGCGGCCAAACCGCGCTGGATGAGGAACAGAAAGGCACCCAGGGCACGAGTTTTTAGATCAAACCTCGATTCGAGGTACTCGTAGGCGGTATAAACGTGCAGTTTATAGTAGATGGGGATAAAAACTACCGATACAATCAATAGGGCGATGGGTAGGCCGAAATAGTTTTGGACGAAGCCCATTCCGCTTTCGTAGCCCTGACCTGGCGTGGAGATAAAAGTAATAGCGCTGGCTTGAGTAGCCATCACGGACAAACCAATGGTACTCCATTTCATGGAGCCTCCTCTCAAGTAACTCTCCATATCTTTTTGGCCCCGTGTCTTCCAAACACCGTAGGCGACTATGAAGAGTAGCGTACCAAATAGTACGACCAGATCAATGTAATTCATGTCCCCTCCGAGGCTTTAGTTGGAAGGAGATGTGCTGCTTAACGACAGCAAATTGGCAAGGATCCGGTAAGGGCCCGGAATACCTGCGGGCAATTCTCTGAACCAAGAGTAGCCTGAGTAGACGTAGTATCCTTTTCCATGTTGGGCAATGAGTAAACCTCCATCCCTAGGTTCCTCACCCGGATCGTTCGAACTAAGAATCGGAACAAAAGCTTCATCCCACTCATTGGCAAAATACAGGCCCCGCTCCTGCACCCATCCCTCAAAATCCTTTTTCGTGATTTTGTTAGGTGCGTTCATCGCCGGATGATCCTCCGCCAGAATACGCACCTCGGCGTCTTCCACCGTCACACGGTCCCTGGAAATGGTCAGTGGGTAGGGCGCCACCTGATCCGTCACCAATCGCCGATTGGTATTGTACTGAACCACGACGGTCCCACCCTGCTCCACATACTTGAAAAGCTCATCATTTTTATAAGCGAGCCAACTTACTGTATTGAAGGCACGAACCCCCAAGAGTACTGCATCATACTGTCGCAGGTTCTCGGCCACCACATCATCTTTGGACAGCGTCTCTACCTCATATCCAATTTGGCTAAGGTTGGTAGGCAACAAATCACCCGCACCATCGATATAAGCAATACGTTTGCCCTGTCTCTTCAAATCTACACGAACCAGCTTCACCTTTGATTCCGGGAAGAGCGTCTGTCTCGGAATGTGAGCGTATTCAATCACGGTCATTCCCTTTGTGTACCTTTCTCCATTGGTGAGCTCAGCCTCAAACGCCGCCTGTACCGTCACCTGATCGGATGACGGCGCGATTGAGAAAGCAAAGGTCTGTTCTTCGCCCTTCAGGTCAAGCTCAAAAGGTAACTCACTTGGATTGATCTCCCATCCTTCGGGGACGATCGGTCTCAACACCCCTGATACATCACTTTTTCCCGACTTCAGGGTAACCGTTATGCCTTTCCCGGTATCATCCGCAAAGACTAAGATGTTACTCTCGACATTGACCATGACTGGGGGAGTAATGGCAATATTGCTGTATACCTCTCCAGCGACAGGATCATTCCGCTTGTAAGAGATCGGCAGCGTAAACTCCAACAATTGGTCCTCATACTTCAAGAGGACGAGAGCTGACATAGGCGTCCGATTCTCCGGTTGTCCAATCAGTTTCGAGTCGGTCACCTTGTACATACCTAGCGATGCTTCTTCCATTAGCCAATAAGGTTGACTCAACGGCGACCCTTCGGGCAGCACCAGGGCTAAGTCATGACCTTGCCGCTCATTCTTCGGTAAGTTCAGATTAAATTCAAATGACTTATCCCAAGGGAAAAGACGTAATTCGGTCAAAGTGAAGCCTTGAGCACTTCTCGCTATCGCTTCTAGTTGCAGCTTGACGGAGTCCCCAGCCACGTAGCTATCGGCGTCCGTCGTCACTTCCAAGTAGATCCCGCTGATAGCCTGTATGGCTACGTCGATCTCCTCCAGCTTTACTTCCTTCCAAAATTGATCGGGAAGACGGGAAAGCTCCCTTCGAGCGTAGATCAGTGCCTGCAGCGACTCCTGTGGGTATTCAGCATCATAGTTCTGTTCGGCCATCGTGAGGTACTCAGCCACTTTTTCACTGCCTTCCACGCGGTCCCATGAGGTATCAATCCCACCTAATAGATCGCCTGAATCGTCGCCTTCCCATTGCTCGAGGTATTCGGCATTGCTTCCACGCCTTCCGGTGGATCCGAATCCCTGGCTTTTGTGCATGCTGCGGCTCAATGCTGAGATTTCAGTATATGACTGCCCGAAGAGCACATTGTAACCCCCGACATCTACGCGAATCGTGCCGGTAGTATCAAAAGGAATACCCCTTCTTCTAAAGAACCAAGGGCTTGTATTCCAAAAGACCTTTGACGGTTGCCAAGGCTCTAGCTCTTTCAACTGCTCAGGGAACTTTGTCGGATCCCCACTTAGCTTGTAGGCTTCCCTGGCCAAAATAGCCGAAGCGGTGTGGTGACCATGATTTGGTGGCTGTTCGCTAAAGCGCGTCACCACGACATCGGGACGAAATTTGCGAAAGACGCGCACAAAATCTGCAAGCACCTGCTCCCTATCCCAGATCGTAAAGGTCTCATCCGGATTCTTAGAATACCCAAAGTCATTGGCTCTAGAAAAGAACTGGCGACCTCTATCTGTGCGTCTTGCCGCAAGCAATTCCTGCGTTCGTATGACCCCCAATTCCTCTCGGATCTCAGGGCCGATCAGGTTCTGGCCCCCGTCTCCACGGGTAGCTGACAGGTAGGCCGTTCGAAACAGCTTTTCGTTGGCGAAATACGAAATCATCGCGGTGTTCTCGTCATCTGGGTGCGCAGCAACATACAGCACGGTGCCCAGGACGTTTAGTTTTTTGAGGAGCTGCTTCACCTCTCCTGCATCGTAGCGTTTGGGTTTTTGCGCCTCGGTAGATAAAAAAGTCACAAGGAACAACAGGGGTAGGATCCTTTTGAGATAGATCATGTCAAATTCGGTCAATCAGTTTTGCTACGTTGTACGGCCCGCCAAAGTTATTTGAAATCCTTGAATGGAAAATATTTGCAATCGTCGCGCAGGAATTCTCTAGAAATGACATCTAATGTAATGTAAGACCGCAGGGAACGTCTAGAACTAGACCTTCTCCACGACAAAATGTTTGAAACTTTAAAATAATTGGAAGGATGAAAAAGATGATCTGGCTGGTAGTTCTGGCCGCCACAACAACAATGGCAGTCGCGCAGCCCCACCAAAGAAGAGGAGAGCCTCAACGTCAACGCGGAGATCGCCAGGAGCGATTCATTGAAAGGCTTGAACTGACCGACGCCCAACAGGAAGCCATTGAAGCACTCAGGGTCGATCACATGAAATCAACAAAAGGAGATCGGGATGCCTTGCGGCTCAAAATGGTGCAATTGGAAAGTGAGGCTACCAATGAATCTCCCAACACTGCTGAGATTGATCAACTGACTACTGAGATCGGCGGACTGCAGACCCAATTGCTGAAGGCAAGGGTTTCTCACCAAATCGAAATCCGAGCGCAATTGGACGATGATCAAAAGATGAAATTTGATCAGCTGCATAGAAAACGTAGAGAAGGCCGAGGCAGATTCTAGGCATGGCCATAACTTCCCTGAGTCAAGCGATCAAGGTGCCCATCATCACAGAAAACATCTCCATTCCGCCATTTGAGCACATTGTGGCAAGCTACGCCGACAATGTATACAATGTGTGTCTGGGCATGATGAAGAATGAACAGGATGCCGAGGACTTGGCTCAGGAAGTATTCATCTCCGCGTATACGCACTATCAATCATTCAATGGCCAGTCCCAAATCATTACCTGGCTCTATCGAATCGCGGTCAACAAATGCCTGGAGGCCATGAGGAAAGGGCAACGACAAAAGCGAAAAGTAGCCGCGGTGTCGCTCACAGAAGCCAATGAACAAGGTGGAGACCGCTTCTATCACCCAGGCGTGGAGATAGAACGGCGGGAGCGCAGCGCCATACTCTTTGCCGCTATGGACAAGCTTCCTGAAACGCAACGTGTGGCCTTCACCCTGCAGCAGGTCGAGGGATTATCTCAGGCCCAGATTGCGATAGTAATGGAGAAGTCAGAATCGTCCATCGAGTCGCTACTTCATCGCGCAAAAACGAATTTGAGAAAAACACTCAAGGCTTATTATGAAGAACATTGAGAATGAAATAGAGGAGACCCTCAAGAGCTTGGAAGGCTTGCAGCGGGCGACGGCAAGTGATGATTTCCGCCATGGCGTTATGCAGCGTACATCCTTTTTGCCTCAACGTAATCCATGGCTCAATCGACTTCGCCTGGGCATTGCAGCGATGCTCATTTTAGGACTTACCAATATCATAGCCCTATTCGCGCTGACCTCCACTACAACAAGCCCAACAGATTTGAGCTCCGAGATCATTGAAGAGTTTTACGATTCTACCGCATACTTTTTCGAAACCACTGAATAATTGATCATGGTAAAGAAACTCACGATAGTAAGTATTGTCCTGATTGTCATCAACATCACCCTGCTGGGGCTCATATTTCTTCGACGAGGCGGGGAAGGACCCATTCGGCAAAGGGGCCCACGAGAAAGCTTCGATCGGAGGTTGGCGCACAGGCTGGATCTATCTGCGGAGCAAAAGCAGTTATATAGGGCACAGACAATGGCTCATCAGCAAAGGCATCAAGAATTGAGCCTCGCACTGTTGGAGGTAAAGAAAGGCATACACCAAGCGCTGGGTACCTCAGACAAGGAGCAACTCGCAGGACTGCTACCCAAAATGGATAGTATTCACGCGCTGCGGGAACGTGAGGTTATTGGCTTCGCCGAATCGATATTGGATATCTGTGAGGAAGACCAAAGGGAAGAATTTTTACGACTACTCGCCAGCTCCATCGAAGGAAGGCAGGGCTTTCATCGGCGACGAAGAGATAGTAGACGTTGATCCGACACTACAACTGGTACTTATGCTTTTTAGGTCCAATCCGTACCCAAGCCATTGACGTACACCCGAGCGTTTAGCCCTAGTCAATCTCGTTCTTGACCACAACCAATAAGCATAGCCAACAAGGGTGAACTGCCCGAGGCAAGCACAAACTTTTTGTGTCGATCAAACGCCGTGATCGTATCCCCTTTTCCAACTCCTCGCCTTTCTCAGATCCTCAGTCGAATAGATCAATGTCCCACGTAATATCCGTATCGTAGTGCAAGTAGCCTTTTTCGATGTACAGCGGCCCTTCGAAATTGTTGTGAAACAGACGGCCAGTACCTAGCCCTTGCGGCATCAGGTCACGGAATCGACTTGTATACTGCGCGATGGCATTGAGCCCGATGTTAGATTCAAGTGCAGAGGTCACCCACCAACCGATCTCCAACTCTTCCGCCAGCCCAATCCATTCTGAAGTCTCCATAAATCCCCCTAGTAAAGTGGGTTTCAATACAATATGCTGAGGCTTAAGAAACTCCAAAAGCTTGCGTTTCTCATCCATTGGCCCTATCCCAATCAGTTCTTCGTCCAGGGCGATATCTACCGCTCCCTTTTTACAAAGAAGTTGCATGGCCTCAGGCTGTTTGGGAATGATAGGCTGCTCGATCGAATGCAAATTGTATTGAGAGAGCTTGATCAAGCGGTGCAAGGCTTCGTTATTGGGAAAGGCACCATTGGCATCCACCCTTATTTGTACGCCATTGGCCTCCTTTCGCAAACTAGCAATCAGCTCCAGTTCCCGGTCAAAATCAAGGGCTCCTACTTTCATCTTGATGCAATCGTAACCCTCAGAAACCTTTTCTTTGATCTGCCTCTCCATAAAATCCACCTCGCCCATCCAAATGAGACCATTGATGGGTATTGCCCGTTTACCCAATACAAAATCATTTTTATATATGATCCGGTTTCCACCGTTCACCAGATCCAACAGGCCCATTTCCAAGCCAAACCTTATGCTGGCAAAGCGTGGAGGACACAGCGTCGCTGCCGTCTCGAGCGCGGAATCTTCTGATAGTGGTGTGGTCAGCGACTTGATATTGCGTTCCACTTGTTGAAGGGCGGCGGGAATTAGCTCCGGATCTTCATCACTCAATCGGTGTAAGGGAGCCACTTCCCCAAGCCCGTAGACTTCTGGAATCCGGTCGTCATAGATTTTCAAAAACCACACCTCGCGCTCCGTCATCACACCACGGGAGGTACCCGCATCAAACTTAAAGTTCAAGATGTACGACCTATATTCGAGTTTCAGCATATGCTAGTTTCTTGATGAAAGTGATCCCGGCAATCGACCTGAACGATTACAACTACGACTTACCGGCGGAAAAAATAGCGAACTATCCCCTAAAGGAGCGGTCCGCCTCTAAATTATTGATCTACAAAAATGACAAGATCATACACGAAAAGTTCAAAAATATTGCTGACTTCATTGATTCAGACGCGCTGCTGGTCTTCAACGACACCCGGGTCATCCCTGCACGGATCTTTTTGTACAAACCCACAGGTGCACGGATAGAAGTCTTCCTTCTAGAGCCGATAGCACCTGCTTCTCAAGAGCAAGCCATGGCCGTAAAGCACGAGTGCATTTGGGACTGTATGGTGGGCAATTCGAAGAAATGGGACGTTGGCACTGAACTCACCTGGCATCTAGAAACGCTAGAAGTAGCGGTGAAGCGCTTGACTGGAAACAAGGTACAGTTTTCCTGGACTGGAGATCAAACTTTCTCGGAGCTACTGCAAATCCTGGGGAGAATCCCGCTCCCTCCCTATATCAAGAGAGAGGTGGAAGAGAGTGATCTGGAACGTTACCAGACCGTCTACTCCAAACAAGAAGGGGCTGTCGCTGCGCCCACTGCCGGACTACACTTCTCCGACGAGGTCCTCTCCGACCTCGCAAGCCAAGGTGTTGACACCGACTTTGTGACCTTGCACGTCTCCGCAGGGACCTTCCAGCCCGTGAAAGAAGCTAATGCAGTGGACCATCAAATGCACCGTGAAAAAGTCCTCATTGCGCGCAGAACGGTCGAGAACCTGGCGACAGCCAAGCAGATCATGGCCGTCGGTACGACCAGTCTGAGGACATTGGAATCCCTATATTGGTATGGCATCATGCTTAAGGACAACTTCGATGCTTCATTTCAAATCAAGAAATTGTACCCTTATGAGCAGAACGCTACCATCAGCCGGAAAGAGGCCATCGAAAACGTGCTAGCCTACATGCAATCCAATAACCTGGAAGTCCTCACTGGACAGACCGAAATATACATATTCCCAGGCTATCGATTTCGAGTCGTTGAAGGTCTCGTGACCAACTTCCACCTGCCCGGTTCTACCCTCATCCTGCTGATCGCCGCATTCCTTGGGGGATCCAAGTGGAGGGAGGTGTATCACAGTGCCCTGAACAATGATTATCGCTTCTTAAGCTACGGAGACAGTAGTTTGCTGATGACCGACGCGTAGGTCAACAATCGATCACTTAGGATTACGGACCGGACCAAACTTGTAAACGAGGCCCACTCCAAACACGCTTTTGAATTGGACCTTAGGATCTGCTGAGATCAATTCGCCACTGGCGTCAAATTCCTCAATCAGGATATCCTCATCCCAGATCAATTGCGTTTGCCAGTTCACCGTCAGCCAGTCATTGACTTTCATGAGGACGACATTTTGCCAGTTAACATCAATCTCCCCTTGGCTCTCGATGTAGTTCGTAAAGAGCTCCAGTCGGGTCTCAAAGGACACATTAGTCACAATCTCCTTGCTGAATAACATCTTCAAAAAAGATCCAAGCTCCGCTCTGGCGTTTGAACCCTCCACGAGAATATTGCCATCTTCATCCCTGATCGCCGGATCCACACCAAATGCTCCATTATTGGCCAAGTCCTGGTCGGCAACAAACGTGAACTTACCCGTAACTGGTGAATAGTTCAACGAGAAAAACTCTGCCGGCTTCCATGTGAAACCCGTGGCAACGAGCAAGTATGCAGGTGAAAAGAAGTCCGAAATTCGGTTGTCCTCTCCATCCAAACCTTCTTCAAATTGCGTCCTAAAATCGAGCAGTGAGGACCAATACATGTTTTTCCCCAAGGAATAGCCAAAGTCAGTGATCAAGTTGATGCGGTCATCCGTCTTACGAAAATCTTCGTCACCTTGTCTGATGAGACCATAACCTGCCTCGAAAGTATTGTTCCAGGTGATTTTATCTTTCCGGTAGTCCCCCCACAATCGCACGAAACCGTTAAGAGAAACCGAGTTGTCTCCACCGGAAGCCCAATTGGTCAGTGAGACTTGAGAAAAGGTGACCGATCCGATTCCGCCTTTCCTCCAATAGGTAGTGTCAGCTTCCTGAGCCCAGGCCCCATTAATCACCATTAACAGTGCCGCGATTGCGTAGAGTTTCTTCATTGTAGCCTTATTGGTTTTGGTTTTAGGTAAGCGAAGAAAGCTCATTTTTAGCAAAATTCATGATGAAAATTGCTTAGTCCCACACTGCAATCGATTGCAATGACCTAATTCAAACGGCTAGGCGTAGGAGTTCTCCTTCGCGTCGGCTTCTTTGATCAATCGACGAAGGATTTTGCCCACGTTTGATTTTGGAAGTTCATCGGTAAAGGCAACATATTTCGGGCACTTATAAGCGGTAAGTCTTTCCCTGCAATAATCCTTCAACTCATCCTCAGTCAAGGAGTCTTCTTGTCGCACGATGTAGACCTTAACCGCCTCCGTACTTTTCTTGTCTGGCACACCAATGGCTCCTACTTCCAGTACCTTTGGATGTGAGGCAATGACGTCCTCAATTTCGTTGGGGTAGACGTTAAAACCAGAAACCAGGATCATTTCTTTTTTCCTATCCACAATCTTGAAGAATCCCTTATCCTCCATCACCGCAATGTCGCCGGTTTTTAGCCACTCACCGTCGAGTACATTTTCTGTCTCTTTGGGACGGTTCCAGTACCCCTTCATGACCTGTGGCCCTTTTGCGCAAAGTTCGCCAGGTTCTCCCTGGGCCACCTCTTTTCCCTCATCATCCAGGAGCCTGATGTCGGTATTAGGAATGGGCAACCCAATACTTCCGACACGACCATCGGCATTCAACGGGTTTGCAGTAAGTACCGGCGCCGCTTCGGTGAGGCCATAGCCTTCAGACAAGGGCGCACCGGTCACCTCTTGCCATTTCTCGGCCACAAAACGTTGGACTGCCATGCCACCGCCAAAAGCGAACTTTAGGCCGGAGAAATCGAGCTCCTTGAATGCTTCCTGATTCAAAAGACCATTAAACAAGGTATTGACACCCGTTATGATCGTGAACTTATGTTTCCCCAGTTCCTTGATGAAGGCTGGCATGTCCCTGGGATTTGTAATGAGTACGTTGTGCGAACCAATGTTGATGGTCATTAAGGCATTGCAGGTAAGGGCAAAGATGTGATACATCGGCAAGGCAGTGATAAAGATCTCGCTACCGTCTTTGAGTCCTCCATGTCGCATCCAACCATGTACTTGTAGCAAGTTGGCAACCATATTCCTGTGCGTGAGCATGGCTCCTTTTGAAACCCCGGTAGTGCCGCCGGTATACTGAAGGAAGGCAAGATCATCCGATTTCACCTTTGGCTTGGTGAAAGGCTGCTTCCTGCCGGCTGCCATGGCTTGTTTGAAAGGGATAGCCGATGGTAGATTATAAGAGGGGATCAACTTCTTTACATTTTTCACCACGAAGTTGACGATTGATCCCTTCAAGCCTCCTAGTAGATCACCCATTTTCGTCACAATTACAGTCTCGATTGGTGTTTCTTCGAGGATCTGCTCCAGGTTGTGAGCAAAATTGGCGAGAATGACAATCGCTTTGGCACCAGAGTCATTGAACTGGTGTTTCATCTCAGATGGCGTATATAATGGGTTGGTGTTGACCACCGTTAGTCCGGCGCGAAGTGCCCCGAAAAGGACGACAGGGTACTGCAGGAGATTGGGCATTTGAATCGCAATCTTATCGCCCTGTTGGAGTCCAGCCACGTTGGTAATGTAAGAAGCAAAGACAGCAGACAACTCGTCCAGTTCCGAAAAGGTGATCACCTTTCCCATATTCTCAAATGCCGGATTCCCTTTGTAGGTGGCAAAAGAGTGTTCAAACAGCGCAGGAAGTGATTCGTACTTATCTGGATCTATTTCGTGTGGCGCTCCTTCGGGGTAGTATTCAAGCCAGGGACGGTTGGTCATGTTGTATAATTTCTTTGGTGGAAAATCTCTCTAAATTAAAAATCCTTCGTGACTAATTACTCTCAGCCGGTCAAAAGTTCAAGGACAATCAATCAGTGAAGATCGACCGGAATGGCAATTATCAAGTCTGTAGCCATAGAGCATCCATTCTCAACTTTGTAATATTGTATTGAGTTATTCAGGCAATGAACGCGAAAACCGATGAAAGAAAAGAACATTGATTCCATCCAGCGCTTGTCCTCTATTCAGCAAGCCTTACTAATTCACAATCTTAATAGTGAAGTGGATCAGGGATTGATTGTAGTGACTGCGAACCTATCTGGAGAGCTCAACAAGCAAGCCTTTGCCTCAGCATGGCAAGCAGTCGTGGCGAAGTATGAAGCCCTTCGGAGTACCATTCATTGGGAAAAGCTCAAGCAACCTGTTCAGGTCGTCCACTCGACGGTCGATACCTCAGTAGACTTTCATGAGTTGCCTCTGGGTCATGACCATGAAGAATGGATTAATGAGGAACACGGAAAGGCATTTGATCTCTCTTCGGCGCCGGTCTGGCGAATTGCGGTTCTGCAAGTATCCGAAATTTCCCATCAGTTGGTTTGGGCTATGCACCACATCTTACTTGATGGTTGGTCGTCGCACCTCGTGTTGAAGGAATTACTTCACTTCTATGATGAGATAGTCCGTGACCAGGTGCTCGCGTCAACACCAGATACCTCGTTCACGGAATTTCTCAAGGTACGAGGCCGAGGCCCTTCCAAAGTGTCATTGGATTATTGGAAAGCGTATCTACAAGGCTTCGGAGAAGCATCACTGATCGCAAGCACGCAAGGGGTTAATAGAAAGATTGGAGAGCCATTTCAGGAAGTTGTATTCAATATTAAGTCATCTGAAAAAGTCAAAGCCAAAGCTAGATCATTTCAGACTAGCCTCAACACGCTCCTTAAGGGGCTTTGGTCTCTGATCCTGAGCAGATATTTGCGTACCGACGATTTTATGATGGGCGTAACCGTCTCTGGCAGGGAGAGTGGCGATTTTGAGCGGACCGTAGGCATGTTGATGAACGTATTACCTTTTAGGTCAAAGGTGGTGAACGGCGCACCGCTTGCCGACTATTTCAAGCAACTGACCTTGCAGGAGGCATCTCGAATGGGTCATGAGCATATGGACCTCGATGATATAGTACGCCAAATGGATGCTACCCTTGACGACAAGCTTTTTGACATCGTTTTCATATTCGAGAATTTTGCCCAGGATCAAATAGCTGGCGGAAGTATCAGGTTGTCCGACTTCCGGAGCGGATTGACATCCACTTACCCATTGACCATTGTCGTTATCCCCGGCAAGACCCTACAATTGATCCTCCGCTACGATATTCAGAAGGTAGACACCCTTGCAGTAGATACGTTGAGAAAGGCGTTCGAAAGCGCAGTAGAACTATTATTGTCCGCGAATAGGGCTACCGCAAGCGATATTCAACAATGTATCTCTCCAAGGGTGGAAGTGAACGGACCCAAAGAGGAAGCAGAAAAATCCCTCTACAAGCGATCGCTCATTTTCCGCAGAAACAGGCACGGCTCGCAAGATAGCATACTCGCTAAGCGGTCGATGGAATTGGATGACTATGTGGCACCTTCCAACACGACAGAATTGATGCTGAGTCACTTGTGGGAGGATCTTTTTGACTTCACGCCCATCGGCACCCATGACGACTTTTTTGCCTTAGGTGGCACCAGCATGATGGCAGTCAGATTGTTCGCACAAATCGAGAAGAACGTTGGGCAAAAGTTGCCACCAACCACACTCCTGCAGCATCGCACTATAGCTTCGTTGGCCATGCAACTTCTCGCGTCGGGTGAGTCCACGTGGACAACAATCGTACCTTTGAGAGTCGGAGGTGACGGTCAGCCACTATTCTGCCTGCATGCCGGTGGAGCCCATGTGTTTTTCTACCACGACCTAGCCAAAATCGTTGGTGATAACAGGCCTATCTATGCCATCCAGCCGATAGGTCTGGAATCCCAGGAGAAGTCTCACACGACCCTGGAAGATATGGCCAGTCATTATCTGGAAGAGATTCAAAAGATCCAAGCCAATGGGCCCTATGCGTTACTAGGCACTTGTTTTAGCGACGCCTTGGCCTTCGAGATGGCCCACCAGCTCAACGCTGCTGGCAGCTCCGCCACTCCCCTTATCATCGTCGATGCACAACCCACGGGTCGAAAAAGACGGGAAGCGTCGACACAGGAGAAGGTAAAGTGGAACGTTGAGTTGTTGATCAAGGGAGATTTTTCCATGCTTTTCAGACGAATAAAAACGCGAGTCATGAACGTGTTCGGCGAGGGTGACCGTTGGGAACTTGGGCAGCATGACCGATTCCACGGAAACGATCAACTACAACTCGAGAGCCTGGAAAAGTTACGCAAGCAACTTTCTTCCTTATACGAAGAATACAATTGGAAACCCTATGAAGGGGCAGTTGACTACATCCACAGCGACGACTTTGGTGGTGGTACGAGAATCAAAATCAACCAGGAAATGTGGCGCGAGGTAGCGAAAGGCGAGCTAAGAACGCACAGGGTAAAAGGCAACCATTTCACACTCTTTGAACATCCAGATGTTCGGCATCTGGCTCTAGCCGTTTCCACTATTATGGCATCACACGACTTGGAGCCATCGGAGGTCTGAGAGCACTAACCCATCTCCGTAAGAATACGCTGCTCAACGTATTGCGCTATTTCCGCGATGTTAGGTCGTTCGAAAATGATCGAAACAGGGATTGTCAGATCAAGTTGCTCGGCGAGGCGTGACACAATCTTGATGGCGGTCAGAGAGTGTCCTCCGAGCTCAAGGAAGTTTTCGTTGATCCCTATCTTTTCCAAACTGAAAACCTCCTGCCAGACCTCAGCAACCAATTCTTCAATTTCATTGGTCGGCGCAACGTACTTGATCTGACAATCCCTGTTTCGATCA